>JAGAOQ010000016.1 GCA_017623705.1 Clostridia bacterium
AGACAGCACTACCGTAAAAACTGGTTAAACCGTTCCAAACCTTGGAAAACCATTTTTGATTTACCTTATCAAATACATAATGTTGACTTTCATAAGAATAATAACTATCTGTACCATCCGTCCAAATGTAACGACAATCTACAAAATTATCACGCCAACCATACCACGCCATCGGTTCCCAGGTGTTACCCGCACCTAATATAAATTGTTCATTATCTTCTGAATGATATGTATTTTTGCCATCAGACCAAACATTATTGCCATCAAAACTGGTTAATCCATTCCAGGTTATCGTTGTCCAGGTATTATTTTCACCCAAAACATATTGCGAACTACCACTTGAATAATATATATTTTCATCATTTGTCCAAACATAAGCACCATAAAAACTGGTTAAACCTGTCCAGGTTACCGTTGTCCAGGTGTTATTTTCTCCTAAGATATATTGATTACTACTATTTGAATAGTAGGTATTTTCACCATCTGTCCAAATATAGCCACCAGTAAAACTGGTTAAACCACTCCATGTCATCGGTTCCCAAGTGCCATCTGCTCCTAATACATATTGATCAGTATCTTCCGAATAATACACATTCCCTTCATTTGTCCAAACATTATTACCACTCATAGTGGTTAAACCGTTCCATGTTATCTTTTCCCAAGTGTTATCTGCACCCAAGACATATTGATTTTTACCTAATGAATAATAAATATTTTCGCCGTCCGTCCAAATAAACCCCCCATTTAATTCGGTTACTCCATCCCAGTTCACCGGTTCCCAAGTGTCATTTGCACCCAAGACATAATGATCATTAACACTATATGAATAATAAATATTTTTGCCATCAGTCCAAGTATGATGACCAAAAAAATCCACCAAACCGTCATGGTTCATTTTCAGCCAATCCCTTTCCACCATATTTGCCACAAATTTAGTATTTTCTTTAATTGTAATATAGCCGGTTATTTCTTCGGCTTCACCCGCAATTTTCCAACCACCAAAGGCATGCGTGTCGGTATCAGGTCCAGTTGGCAAAGATAACCTGATACCTTTTTTCATAACGTCGATTTTCCAAATTTTGCCGTCGACTTCGTAAGATACGACCGCCGATGATGGATCTATATTAATCGTATTTTGTAAATCATCAAGTGCACCCGTTAATTCATCAACTTCATTATTTAAGTCTTCATTTTCTTCGGTTATTTCATTATTTTTAGTCGTCAAGTTGATGTTTGACAAGCCAAAACTGACGGCAAACAATGTGGAAATTGATGCCACACAAATTGAAACAAAAAGCATTAAAAATCGGAAAATTTTATTATTCATTTGTTTTTCTCCTTTTTCGCATAACTCCACGATTAGTATGTGGAACTACTACTAAACGTATAGTAGAAAAAAACACAAAAAAAATCAACTAAAAAAACTTACTGCCCCAATTTTTACGTGCAGTATGCCATTTTAACCCTGATTTTAACTTAATCGACGTACTTGCGACTGGTAATACTGCGTTGAGCTTCCCGTTGCAAATCACGTTCTTTCAAAGTTTGCTTTTTGTCGACGACGTTTTTACCCGTCGCAATCGCAATCGCAATTTTCAATAAACCGCCCGCCGTCCAATACACTTTCAACGGCACGCAAGTGTTTCCCTTCACGTTACAAGCCTTCGCAATCTTTGCCATTTCCGCTTGGTGCAACAATAATTGACGATTACGACGCACTTCTTGTTCGGCTACCACCCCGTTTTGGTACGGTGCAAAATAAGCGTTCTTCAACCAAATTTTTCCCGTCGCTAATTCCAACTGGATAAAACTTTCGGTAATCGTAACGTTGCCCGCCCGTGCCGACTTAACTTCCCAGCCCTGCAAAGCCAAACCCGCTTCAAACGTATCATGCAAAAAATAATTGAACCGAGCTTGCCGATTTTCCGCAATCACTTTCATATTTGATAAATTCCCATTGCTTGTTTTACCCGTGCCAAAGTCTGGTCCGTCAACGTACGTGCTTTTGCCGTCCCTTCTCGCAAAAACTTACGCACTTCGTCCATGCGTTGTGCGTAATAAGCCCGCCGTTCCCGCATCGGAGCTAACAACTCATTCAAACACTCAAACAACAACTTTTTCAAAACCATATCGCCCAAACCACCTTGACGATATTGAGCTTTTAATTCTGCCAAATGTTTCTTGTCTTGATAAAAAGCATCGAGATACATAAACACCACATTGCCTTCAACTTTACCGGGGTCGCTAACTTTAATGTGTTGCGGGTCGGTATACATTTGATAAACTTTGCGTTGCAATTCTTCGGCACTGTCCTTGATGTAAATGCAGTTGCCTAAACTCTTGCTCATTTTACCAGCCCCGTCAATCCCGACCAACCGACTGCGAGAGTGTTCGGGAATCAATGCTTCGGGCAAAACCAAAGTTTCCCCGTACAAGCGGTTAAACGTCGCCACAATTTCCCGAGTTTGTTCCAACATCGGTGCTTGGTCCGCCCCCACCGGCACAACCGAAGCCCCAAAAGCCGTAATGTCCGCCGCTTGCGAAATTGGATAATTGACAAACCCAACTGGCACTTCCCGACGGTAACCCTTGGTCTTAATCTCATTTTTTACCGTAGGATTGCGTTCCAAACGTGATTGCGTAACTAAATTCATGTAAAACATCGGCAACTGGTACAACGCAGGCAAAGCACTTTGCAAGACAAAATGAATCTTGTTCGGGTCTAAACCAACCGCCAAATAATCCAACATCAATTCTTCCACCGACGAAGTAACTTTATCAACTTGTTGTGCATGGTCGGTCAAAGCTTGCAAGTCAGCAATCATGACAAACATTTCAAATTCGCCCGTCGCTTGCAAACGCAAACGGTTCGCCAAACTGCCCGCATAATGTCCAATATGTAAATTACCACTCGGTCGATCAGCCGTTAAAATGATTTTCTTTTCCGTATCCATCACGCTCATTGTACCACACCACCCGCTACTTGTAAAAATTTTTCGCCACGAATTTACCGCATAGTAACTAAATCAACTGGCACTAATTCTTCCGTCCTTTCCTTCTTCAACAAGGTACTATCGAAATCACTTGCTAATACTTGTTTTTTCGTAGATAACTTTTCTACCGCAAGACGATTACACAATGACGTCAATTCAACGTCAATCCTTTTCAATTCAATATCAAGCAACTTTTGTAAATGTTCAATATCACTTGTGTCGATACTTCCATTTAATTTTTGATTTGTTTCATGTAGATATTCACTTACTGACATGCACATCTCATCAGCTTGATTACAAATATTTTTATTTTGAATCATTTTAGCATAACGATTACATAATAATGCAATACGTTCAAAAGCTACTTCACCAATAATCTGCTGGAAATTTTCCACAGGGTTATCACCCATTCTGGTTGCCTTTAATTCAGGTAAATAAGCTGATAACAAACCTTCCATCATGTTAAAATAAACACGATATGGAGATTCTGTATCATTTTGACTAACAATATTTTGCTTATTTTTAATGATTCGCTCTTTCGAAATTAAGGTTGCGAAATACTCAGTAACAACTTCGTTAAACATTTCATACTTATCGTATTTTTCCGTTAACCCAACTTTATCATCTTTCAAAAAGCCACCCTGCTCAACAGCATGAATCAATTCATGAATAATCGTATCGTCAGTCAATCCACTCGCAAAGAATACTTTTTCTTCATCATAATACCCACAAGTATAACCACCATTCGCCAGCGAAACTCGTAGCATATTTTCTAAAAACGTCGATGTAAAAGCTTTATCGATATTTTTGTTAGCATTTTTATGCTCGCTAAAACACTCCGGGTGTAAAGTTTTCACAAGCGGGTCGAGTGCAATCCCAGTACTACTGCTTTGAGTAATCTGCTTAAAACGCTTATGATGCTGTAAACAAATATTCTCAATATCTGATTTAGTTTTCTCTACATAATTTGATACAAACAACAAATTTTTATTTACTTGCGGATTATCATGTAACTTTCTCTCTTTCGAGTTAATGATGTTATAATATTGCTTAATTAAATCTAAAAACTGGTTAAACAAATTTTTGTCATTGACAATCGTCATTAAATCATTTTCAAGTATCTTACTCGACTTCAAACCAACACTCTTTGCATTATTAACCAAAACTTGATAACAATCAGCAACCAATTTATAATTATCCTTTACTACTTCACAAATCGGCATAGATTTTTCATTGGCATGATTTAATAAATTAAACAAATAATCAAACTCACTAATGCTACCATATTTTTCTACAAATTTTTCAGTGCTATTACACTCAAGATTCTCGATAAAATCACTTACAGAACATAATGGACCAAAAGTTTGATAAACAAATTTAATTTGAATCTTATCAATAATCTTAATTATCTTCTTTTTGTATGCTTCACCATAAAAATCTATCAAGCTCTCACAAACTTCGCTTTTAATTCTCGCTTCAATCTCATGATTACTTTTCAAGATTCCAGTATTAAGGTAATCGCTATAAAAAATATTATTACAAATATTTACTACACGATCCACTTCTTTCTGCGAACAAGCAACTACACTTTTTTTATCTTTCATTTAATCCTACTTTTATAAAAACCTTCTCTATACATATTACCAAAGAAAATTTCATTTTGCAAATGTTGAACAAAAAAAAGCCCGACATCTTGCCGAGCTTCTTGATTTATATTTTGCAAATTATTTCTTTGCACGTTCGCCGATAATTTTTTCAGCAACGTTCTTTGGAACTTCGTCGTAGTGATCAAAGACCATATCGAACGTACCACGACCTTGTGTCAATGAACGCAAGTCAGTTGCGTAACCGAACAATTCCGACAATGGAACCATTGCGTTAATAACTTGTGTACCTTGACGGCTGTCCATACCTTGCATTTGACCACGACGTGAAGAAATGTTACCCATAACGTCGCCCAAGTATTCTTCTGGTGTTTCGATAACCATCTTCATAATTGGTTCAAGCAAGACTGCATTTGCGGCACGAGCACCATCTTTGAAAGCGATTGAACCTGCTGCCTTAAACGCCATTTCCGAACTATCGACATCGTGGTAAGAACCATCATAAACGGTAACTTTGAAGTCAACAGTTTCGTAACCAGCTAACACGCCTGAACGTTTAGCTTCTTCAATACCCTTGTTAATTGCCGGGATATATTCCTTAGGAATTGAACCACCAACAGTCTTATCTTCAAAAACGTAACCTTTACCAGTTTCCAAAGGTTCCATGATGATTTTACAATGACCATATTGACCATGACCACCAGATTGCTTAATGTATTTACCTTCAACTTCAACACGTTTGCGGATTGTTTCACGGTAAGCAACTTGTGGTTTACCAACGTTAACGTCAACTTTGAATTCACGACGTAAACGGTCAACCATAATATCCAAGTGCAATTCACCCATACCAGCGATAATTGTTTGAGCTGTTTCAGGATCGGTGAAAGTTTTGAAAGTTGGGTCTTCTTGTGATAATTTAACCAAAGCCGCAACCATCTTGTCTTGCATTTGTTTATTAGCAGGTTCGATTGCGTTTTGGATAACTGGTTCAGCGAAGTTCATGCTTTCCAATAAAACAGGATTCTTTTCATCGCACAAAGTATCACCAGTCGTGGTATCTTTCAAACCAACGATAGCACCAATATCACCCGCTACCAATTCGTCAATTTCTCTACGCTGGTTAGCGTGCATTTGCACAATACGACCAACACGTTCTTTCTTGTCTTTGGTACTGTTATAAACGTAGCTACCTGCGGTTAATTTACCACTGTAAACACGGAAGAAACACAAGCTACCAACAAATGGGTCAGTTGCCACTTTGAACGCCAAACCAGCAAATGGTTCGTCATCACTACTCTTACGTTCAATTTCAGTTTCGCCGTCCATTGTTGTACCTTTAATTGCAGGAATGTCGATTGGACTTGGCAAGTAATCAACAATCGCATCTAACAATAATTGAACACCTTTGTTTTTGAAAGATGAACCACACAAAACAGGTGTAAATTTCAAGGTAACTGTACCTTTACGTAAACCAGCACGGATTTCTTCTTCGGTGAATTCTTCACCAGCAAAGAATTTTTCCATCAAAGCATCATCAGTTTCCGCAACCGCTTCAATCATATTGGCACGCAATTTCTTTGCTTCGTCTAATAAATCAGCCGGAATTTCTTCCTCAACCATATTAGTACCCAAGTCATTGGTGTAAATAATTGCTTTCATGGTAATCAAGTCGATAATACCACGGAAGTCTTTTGCTGAACCGATTGGCAACTGAACAGGCACAGGATTTGCTTTCAAACGATCACGCATTGTTTGTACAGCACGTAAGAAGTTCGCATCATCACGGTCCATCTTATTGATGTAAGCAATACGTGGAACTTTGTATTTGTTAGCTTGACTCCAAACTTTTTCACTTTGTGGTTGAACACCAGCACGAGCACAGAAAACAGCAACACTACCGTCCAAAACTTTCAAGCTACGTTCAACTTCAACGGTGAAGTCGACGTGCCCGGGAGTATCAATAACGTTAATGCGGTGATTTTTCCATGAAACAGTAACGCAAGCCGAAGTAATTGTAATCCCACGTTCTTGTTCTTGAACCATCCAGTCAGTGGTCGCACCACCATCATGCACTTCCCCTAATTTGTGCGTGTTACCAGTATAATATAGGATACGTTCGGTGGTGGTAGTTTTACCAGCATCGATGTGAGCCATAATCCCAATATTACGATAGTCTTTTAAGTCAGTCGTTCTTGCCATAATTTAATTTTTCCCCTTTTCAAAATGTAGATTATAGTTAAAAACGTCGGTGTGATAGACCGACGTGCAAACTCAATTTGCTTACCATTTATAATGAGCAAAAGCTTTGTTTGCTTCTGCCATACGGTGCATTTCTTCTTTTTTCTTGAAAGCACCACCAGTTTGATTATAAGCATCAAACAATTCAGCAGTTAAACAAGCTTCCATACCACGTTCGCTACGTTTACGTGCAGCGTCAACCAACCAACGAATCGCCAAAGTTTGACGACGAGCTGGACGCACTTCGCATGGAACTTGGTAGTTGCTACCACCCACACGGCGAGCTTTGGTTTCCAAAACAGGCATAACGTTTTCCATCGCTTGGTTAAAAGCAGTCATTGGTTCAACGTTAGTTTTCTTTTGTAAACCTTCCAAAGCATTATAAACGATACCTTGTGCGATACCTTTTTTACCGTCCAACATTACTTGGTTAATTAACTTAGTAATTACGGTAGATTTATAAATTGGATCTGGTAAAACTTGTCTTGGTGTAATTCCACTACGTCTTGGCATTATTTCTTCCCCCTCTTGGCACCGTATTTAGAACGGCTTTGATTACGTTTTGCAACACCGGCACAGTCTAATGCACCGCGGACAATGTGATAACGTACACCTGGCAAGTCTTTAACTTTACCACCACGTACTAAGACAACGCTGTGTTCTTGTAAGTTGTGTCCTTCACCACCGATGTAGCAAGTACCTTCTTGCTTGTTTGACAAACGCACACGAGCGACTTTACGCAACGCAGAGTTTGGCTTTTTTGGTGTTGTTGTTTTTACTTGCAAGCAGGTACCACGTTTTTGTGGATTTTGTTCCAAAATTGGTGCCTTGCTTTTGCTAGCAGACTTTTTACGTCCATTTTTGATTAACTGGTTAATCGTAGGCATAGTTTCTCCCTTCTAATGTTATAGATTAAATATTTTATAATTTTTTGTAATGATTGTCAATGTAATAATCTACGCAACAATTATTTACTTTGACGATGTTCAGCATGAATTTCTTGGTTTTCGGCAATTTGGTTTTGTGTTTGCATACCTTCGATTTTAACTTGACCCAAGTTCAACATGCAGCGTCCTTGATCTTGAATCAACAAATCTTTTTGTGCCAAATCGGCTTGGATTGCTTTGTGCATACGGAAGGGTAAATCTTGACCAGCAACCACTTTTTTGTCATGACCCATCGCAACCGTACTACAAACCCCATTAGGCAATACAATAAAACCCGAGGCAATTCTTTTACTACTATCTTGCACTTCGTTTGCTATCTCCATGTTTGTATTATAACACAAATTATTTCTTTGACAAGTATGAATTTATTGCATAAAATTAAGTATATGAAGTTTACCTATCCCATGGTATTCATTTTTAATGAGGACGAGAATATCTACAATGGCTATATTCCCGACCTAACTTTGTACTGCGAAGGTGAAACCTTGGAAGCGGTATATGCTTGTGCCGAAGAACTAATCAAGTACTACTTCGAGTTAGCGGTTAAATACGACACCGAAGTCCCTACCCCATCATCAATGGAAGACATCTCTGGTAAATGGACTGGTTACAAAGTATCCCTAATTACCGCCGACGTCGCCGACAAAAAATAATTCCAAGGGCAATCGCCCTTTTTTAATTGCAGATTTGTACACAAAAAAAAAGCAACCCACGTGGTCACTATATTTTGAAACTAGTGGAATTATCAAACACCCTGACGAAACAGTCGAGGTGTTTTTTCTCTTGGCTAACAAATAAAACGGATAATCTGCCATTGTCATAGGTTATCGTTAATATTAACTACTTTAATATTGTTAGATATGCACTTTAACCTTGACAACAAAGATACCTGTTTACACTAAGAACAAAGAGAAAAAAGTGCGTGTACTTGTCATTGCGGAGCGAAGCGACACCACTTGTAGATATAGACAAGCACACGTTTAACTGCCAAATAGTTAATTTTTTTGTTTTGGAAATATTGCAATTATTAAAAATTCATGCTAACATAATTTAATTGAAAGGAGAAAAAGTATGATAAATAAATTTAAAATTAATTCGTATAATGATTTACTTTCTGCGTTGAAAAAATTAAATCCTAATGTTGAATTTATGACTGATTTATTTGATGAATGGATGGGAAGTTCTGTTACGTTAGACAAATTAGTTTTACCAAAAGGCTTCTATTGGATAGGTGGTCAAGAAATGAATGATTGTCGAAGTATTACTAATAGGGGAAATAATAAAGCAGGAATGAATTCATTGTGTATCACGATTTCGACAGTTAGTAAAATGCAAAATAAAACACAGGCGAAAGACGACAAAGATGAAGCAATGGAAAATCGCAAACATGTGCATTGTATGATAAAAAGTGGTTGTAATCACGAAATAAAACAAAGAGAGAAAAAAACAACGCTTTATTCAGAAAAGATAAAACTGTCACGTGGATTACGGGGCACCTACACCTATAAAGAAATGTTACATGACCTTGGCACGGAAAAATAAAACTTTTTTCTAAATAAAAAGAACTCTATTAATAATTAATAGAGTTTTTTTTATTATTCCGCAAGTTTCAAAATTTACAAACTGTGGAGTTGCTTTTTAGATTGAACCGTAGTTGCAAATTATTTCAATTCAACGGTTGCACCAGCTTCTTTCAATGAAGCTTCGAATTTTTTAGCTTCTTCTGCTGGAACTTTTTCTTTAATTACCTTTGGAGCACTTTCAACTAATGCCTTAGCATCACCCAAACCTAAACCAGTAATGTCTTTAACAACTTTAATTACGTTGATTTTGTTTGCACCGACGTCTTTCAAGAAGATATCGAAATCTGATTTTGCTGCTGGAGCGTCAGCTGCTGCTGCACCTGCTGCTGCTGGGGCTGCTGCAACGCTCATTGCTGCGGCACTAACACCGAATTTTTCTTCCAAAGCTTTTACTAAGTCAGCTGCTTCTGTTAAAGTTAATTTTGCAATTTCTTCTACTAATTCTTGAGTATTCATAATTTTTTAATTTTCCTTTTAATTTTTTAATTTAGATTTTTTATTGCTTTTTGAACTGGTATGGAACGCTTATTTCTTAGCTGCGTTAATAACCATCGCCAAGTTGCGTGGAACCGCATTGATAACGGTAGCAATACCACGTGCACCACTGTTGATTAAGCCCATCAATTGAGCAATCAAAGTTTCCTTGTTCGGCATTGATGCCAAACGAACAACCTCAGCTTGTGATAAGACTTGGTTGCCGATTAAGCCAAATTGGAATTCCATTTTATCTTTGAACTTAGCGTCCTTGATAATTTTCGCCGCACTAACTTCATCGCCGTTTGAGAAAGCAACCGAAAGCGTGCCGTTTAATTTGTCATCCAATTCAGTAATTCCTAAGTTATTCAAAGCGATACGCACTAAGTTGTTTTTATAAACATTGTAAACAACGTCAGCTTCACGGAATTTGCGACGCAAGTCAGCATCTTCCTGAGTGTTCAAACCTTGATAATTAACAAAGACAACACTCTTAGCATTTTTCAACTTTTCTTCAATTTCTTGAACAGTTGCGATTTTGCTTTGAAAGTTAGGATTACTTTGTTTAGCTTTAACTGCCATTAAACCTCCTTTTAAGGAACATAATAGCAGATACGGTGATTTACAATTACCTCGGCAAGATTTCCACGAAACGCTACTTGCTTTCTTCGGCTATTAAATTCTTAACAAGAATTTACCACACACACGGCAGATTGTCAACCATGGTTCGGTAAAAAGGTTGAAAAAATCTTGCTAACATGCTAACTTATTGACATCAAGATGAAAACATTTTTAGTTGTTGGTTTAGGCAATCCCGAAGGCAAGTATTTTGAAACGTGGCACAATCTCGGTTTCAAGACTGCCGAACGTTTTGCTGGCGACTTAACATTTACCAAAAAAGGCAACCAACTACTAACCACAACGCACGAAAACGGCGACAAAGTGATTATCTTAAAACCACTTACCTACATGAACTTATCGGGACAAGCCGTTGTTGCCGTTTGCCGTAAATTCAAAATCCCCGCCGAACAAGTCATTGTTTTTGTTGATGACATTTATTTAGACATCGGCACGGTCCGTTTGAAAAAAAGTGGTGGTGCTGGCGGACATAACGGTTTGAAATCAATTAACGAATTATTACAATCAACTTCCTACGTCAAGATTAAAATCGGAGCTAAACCAGCGGGCGACATTAAAGGCAATACCGCCAACTACGTCTTATCCAAAATTCCCGAAAGCGACCGAGCGACAATTAGCACTGCGATTGACCAAGCAGTCCAAATTGCTCACGACGTCATTGCAGGTGTGAAATGACCTTAACCGTTGGACAAAAAATTTCAATGGCAACCGTCAAAGCGTCTTTGCAAGACCAAGAGTTTTCGGTACACGGCGACATTATTGATGTGCATTTACCCGACAATACGCAAATCGTCCGCATTATGTTCGACGACGATACGATTGAAGACTTACGCTTAATCGACGCCAACACCCGAGCTTTCATCAAAAAATTACCCATGGTCAACTTAGGTACAGACCTTAGTTTTTCCCTTGCTTTGGATATTTTGAAACAAGTTTGCCCCGACCGTGATTGGAGCAAAACTACTGCCCCAACCGCAATCTTACCGAACTATAATAGTGCGGTATCCTTACTTGCCGATGAACTAGCGACGGTAAAGAACCAAACAGTTTTACTTTTTGTCGGCAACACCAAGACAGCCGAAAATTATTTACGCAACAAAAAAATTGACTTCGTCATCACCAAAGGCGTTGTTTTTCCTAACTACATTAACATTATTCCCAGCACGTTCCCACTTTCCTGCCAAATCGACGATTTACTAATTTACAGTTTAACCGATACTAACCCGGGCAAAAATGCGGATACCGCCACCCTACTCACCAAAACCAAAAAAGAATTTATCATGCCACTGGTCGGCGAATGCGTTGTCCACTCGCTACACGGCATCGGGCGTTTCATGGGGATTAAACAACTCGACCTACTCGGCGACGGCAACATTGCCGATTACTTAGCTCTACAATACGACGGTGGCACAATGGTTTACCTAGCCACCGACAAAACCGACGTACTATCCAACTACGTCGGCGAACCAACACGCCTACACAAAATAGGGGGGCAAGACTTCGCCAATGCGAAGCAACGGGTTCGGCGACGCCTGCAAGAACTCTCCTTCAAATTAAGCGACTTATACAAACAACGTGCGGGCATTAAACGTCAACCCTACGAAATCTTGGACGACAACAACCAAGCTTTTGCCGACAGTTTTCCCTACAACTTAACCAAAGACCAAGCCAAAGTTATGGACGACATTTACGCCGACTTAACCAGTCCCAAACTTATGGACCGCCTTGTCTGTGGTGATGTCGGTTACGGCAAAACCGAAATTGCTTTCCGCACTGCCTTTAATGCTGTCATGAACGGCTACCAAGTTGTCTTGCTATGCCCCACTACGATTTTATCCATGCAACATTATCAAAACGCACTCGCCCGCTTCCAAAAATTTGGCATTCGTGTCGCCGTCTATAACCGCTTCATCACCCCCAAACAACAAACGCAAACCCTAGCCGACTTACGTGAAGGCAAAATTGACATCATCATCGGCACGCATAAACTACTCTCCTTAACCCAAACCAACTTTCACCACCTCGGGTTGCTCATACTCGACGAAGAACAACGCTTCGGTGTCGAAGCCAAAGAAAAAATTAAAAAGCTTACCCCCAACGTCGACGTTTTAACGCTTTCCGCTACCCCGATTCCCCGTACCTTAAATATGTCATTGATGGGACTGCGTGATATTTCGGTCATTACGACACCACCCAAAAATCGTTTACCCGTCATCACCCAAGTCGCCGAATTTAGTTGGGACTTACTTTGGCAAGCAATCGACGACGAACTCGCCCGCCAAGGACAAGTCATCGTGCTTTATAACACCGTGCGCGATATGGAAAAATTTGCCAACAAAATTTCGGCACGCTACCCGAACAAAGTCGGTTACGTCCACGGTCAAATGCCGACCGCCCAAATCGAGCGGACAATATCCGCCGTCTACGAGCATGAAATTGACATCATCGTCGCTTCGACGATTTTAGAAAACGGTATCGACTTAACCACTGCTAACACGCTTTTTGTTGTCGGTGCAGATAAACTCGGTTTAGCCCAAATGCACCAGCTTCGTGGTCGTGTCGGTCGTAGCACAACCCAAGCTTATGCGTACCTAACCTACGCCAAAGCCGAATACACCACCGACAAAGCCATGGAACGTATCAACGCCATTAAGAACTTCTATTCAACTGGTGCTGGTTTCAACATTGCCATGCGAGATTTAGAAATCCGTGGCTCCGGCGAAGTCCTTGGAGCTAACCAAAGCGGACACATCGAAGAAATCGGGATTGAAGCTTTTGCCCAGATTCTCAACGAGATTGCCAACGAAAACCGTCTTCGCCAACACAACGAATCAACAATTATTGACGAATAAATTCTAAAACGTAAGCATCAACCGTATCACGGTCAGTCTTAACTTTTTCACTAATTGCCACACCACCAACAACATAAACTTCATGGTCCAACGCCAACACAGGTGTGGTTGGTCGTAAACGAGCAGGAACTTTTTTATCGGTCAAGTACGAATTCAATTTTTTCGTCCCCCCGCCAATTTTTTCAAACATGTCGCCGTCTAAACGGAAACGCCACTTTGCTTTACGGGGCAACTTGTCCGCATCAACCACACATAAACCACGTTGAATTGCCAACTTATAACTAATGGTCTTTGTTACCGAAATCGTCCCGAAACCTTCCACCAAAGTCTTCCCCACACGGAAGCTATATTCCTTAAATTCCGGACGAGTTTCACTACGAACTAAACTAATGTATTCATATTCTTTCACGGCGTAAGCATTGTGTGGCAAAGAAACTTTTTCACCGTTCAAGCCGTCCGCACTCAAAGCCATGATGGCATTGATGTGTTTAATTTCCACATCAATTCGCAAACCTAACAAACTCAACCCGTGATAAATAATACGAGTTACAATCGCATCAGGCATATAAAAACGGTTCAAAGGAATACGCACAACATTACCATCACGCACAATTCCGTTCATATCGCATTGGTCGGTAATAAACTTATTATCACGCAAAGCAATCTTGCCGAACGAAGCCAAGTTTTCCGCTGCCCCACGCCATTCACGAGTAATTTCAGGCATAATAATGTTGCGGATATAATTGCGGTGGTACATGTTATCATCGTTCGTTTCATCTTCCACGTGCGGAATACTATTGCGGTAGTTATAAGCAATAATATCCGATTTTTTGGTTTCCAAGAACGGACGAATGTAAATTCCACGAGTTGGCATCATACCCGAAGCCCCTTCCAAACTGCAACCACGGAACAAGTGCATTAACACGGTTTCCGCTTGGTCGTTCAAATGATGAGCCAAAGCAAACTTATTTAATTTGTATTTTGCGGTTGCTTTTTCAAAACATTGATAACGCAACTCACGAGCCGCAACTTCCAACCCGATTTTGTTAGCCGAAGAATATTCGGGAGCATCAACAGTATATTTGACAAACTCAATGCCATTTTCATCACAGTACTTCTTCACAAAACGAGCATCACTATTGGCATTTTTACGAATCTTATGATTTACATGCACAGCAAAAACGGTGAAATTTGTTTGCTGTGATAAATTATGCAATAAAGTTAATAACGCCATACTGTCTTCGCCACCAGACACAGCAACCCCAACACGGTCGCCCGAACTAATCATCTTATGATCGGTAATATATTGAATAACTTTACTTTCCATCGCTAACAGCTTAACATATATCCGCTTGACAATCAAGAGTCTTGGATATATTATATAAGATAAACAAAGACAGCCGCAAAGGGGTCTTTTTTTTAAGGAGAAAAGAAAAATGGCAAACAAAAAAGGTAATCGTGTTCCAATGGTGTTGGTTTGTACCGAATGCAACCAACGTAACTACGATACGGAAAAAAACAAAAAGAATGATCCGGAACGTAAGACATTAACGAAATACTGTCGTTTCTGTCGTAAGCACACAGAACACAAAGAAAGCAAATAAGGGAGGAGTGCATGGGTTCAAAATCAAAACGCAGGCACGCACAAAAGCAGTACAATCGGGCACAAAACAAAGCCCCTGTTCCAGCGACTGCGAACTCAGCAGTTGATGACGAAACCGCAGCAGTAATGGCGGACACACTATCCCCCATCATGACACCGAAAGAATTGCGTAAAGCAGCGAAAGAACGTGCGAAGCAAGAAAAACGCTTAAAAAAAGAGCAAGCCAAAACAGCTTCGGAAAAGCCAAAAGAAAAGAAAGAGAAAAAACCTTTCTTTTTGGTACGTTTTTTCAAATGGATTGGTCGTGGTATCGTCAGCATTTGCAGTGAATTAAAGAAAGTTCACTGGCCAACATTCAAACAAGTCATGAAGTCCACAGGAATTGTCCTTGGGATAGTTGTCATCTTTGGCGTACTCTTGTTTGGTATGTGGATATTATTTGGCTTGCTACATTATTTATTAGTCAACGGCAGTTTATCTGGCTGGACACTCTTTTAAGGAGGAATTATGGAAGAGAACAAAAATATAACTGACAACAACATCGCCGAAGACTTGGCGAACGACATGCCACCTGAACTAAAAGTAGCAGGTAACCAACGTCGTGATAGTGAAGCACGTTGGTACGTGTTGCACACTTTTAACGGTTACGAAACGGTAGCCGAAGATAACTTAAAAAAAGTTATTGAAAAATATCATTTAGAAGACCGAGTACTAGACATCTTCATTCCAACCGAAGATATTATGACCGAAAAGAAAGACGGTACTAAATCAATCAAGAGTCAACACAGCATGCCAACTTACATTTTCGTGAAGATGATTTACGGCGACGACATTTGGCACACGATTACCCGTACCCGTGGAATTACAGGTTTCGTTGGTCCAAAAGGCCGTCCACTACCACTATCAAACGCAGACGTAATGAAAATGCGTTTGGAACGTAAATTAAACACCAAAGTATCATTTGAAGTTGATGATGTCGTAACGATTATTGACGGTCCATTGATGGGACAAACCGCAAAAATCACAAACGTTGACGCAGCCAACCACAAAATCACCGTCATGGTAAACATGTTTGGCCGTAGCAACAAAGTCGAACTTCACACCAGCCAAATCAAAGCTTTGGAACAATAATCAACACCACAAACAAAAAAAAGAGTATCGCACGGTTAAACCCATTTGAAACTAGCGGAATAATTGAAAAGAACCCTGTCAATTTGCAGGGTTCTTTTTTTGTTGAATTAAATATAAAATTTTGTTATCATGTAAGTGATAAAATAAATTATTCGAAGGAGTAAAAATTATGCTTAATCAAAATGTTATTCAAATAATTAAATTAGATTATGTTAAACAATTACAAGAAATTTTTCCCAAAAATAGTTTCGCGGTGCGCAATCTTGATAAAGTTATCAACTGTAAAATTATTTATAGTGGAAATCTGGCTGGACATGCAGTAACTAATTGGGAAAAGAATACAATTACATATGGTCCACATGCAGACGAATGTGATATTTATCACGAACTTGATCATATTCGAAAGGGACAGGTTTATTATGCAAAAGATCCTGAGTATGTTACAGAAAAGAATGGAAAGGGGTTTGAAGAATCATATATAAGTCGTGCGCAACTTGGTGTGTTTTTCAATGAGGGAATTACAGATTACATGGCAATGTATATGTTCAGAAATAGTAGATATTTTGAACCACGTATTGACCAACCAAAGTTGGATCATCGATATTATTATTCAACACAGTTAGAAATGATAAAATTAACCGCAAAAAAATTGGGAGTTTCCGAACTAGAGTTTTGTAGTTTGATTGATTTAAAACATCACGAAGTTGGCAATCACGATATTGATGATATGTTTCAACAAAAATCATATGGTATGGTTAATTTTAAGGAATTTGAAAACCGATTAGATTTTTGGGGAACGATGCAGAAATTCAACTTGGTTAGACCAGACATTCGTTTATCAAAAACATGTGTAGATGAATATAATAAACAGTTAAGTATTGCCAATTTTATGTTGGAACAAATAAAAACACAACAAAATAGCAAAGAAATGTAATAATTCAAACATTTTTGGCAGTTAAACGTGTGCTTGTCTATATACAAGTGGCGTCGCTTCGCTCAGCCATGACAAGCACAAAAAAGTGCGTGCTGGCAGAGCCAACGCACGATACTTTCCTTTTCCTTATTTGTTAGTGTAACTGATTTTCTTTGTTGTCAAGGTTAAAGTGCATATCTCATGATATTAAAATTTTAAACATTAACGATAACCTATGACAACGGCAGAAATATCCGTTTAACATTCTTAACAAGGGCAAAAGAAAACACCCTAAATCAAGTTGGTTAGAGTGTTGATTATTTCGCAAGTTTCAAAATGTACTGAGTATCGCACGGATACTCTTTTTTTATACCACTTTCGCTTCCGTTTCCTTACATTGACGTCGTCGCAGGCGGTTTGTTCGCACAGCATATACCACAGCTCCAACCACACTAACCAGCGTACCGACAAACGAAATCACAAACGATACCTTTTGAACTGTCGTACCAGCATAATGAATCGCAACTTTTCCTTTTTTACCATTACCCTTAACAACCATCATTCCATTGGTATGACCACTAACTGCTAAATTTGTTCTTTTACCATCTTCATCAACATGAACCGCCGTATACCCTTTGAAGTAAACCAACGGTACAATATAATACTCGCCAACACCATCAACCGAAAAATCAATATCCGTCGTGTACTTTCCTCTCGTATATTCAATCACGTTACCAGCATGGTCATAAATATTGCGATCCTTAAAATCATCAATCTGCGTTACCACTGGATACCACTCAACCTTTCGATTATAATAAGTATATAAATCACGTTCAGTATTTGTACGTTCCAAATAAACACAATTATTATTAACTAACAAAATTAACAGCACAAACACAGTAACAAATATTGACCAGTTAAACCGACAACTATAAATAATCTTAATTTCTAAACTTAAAACAATAGATAACAAAATACTAATAATAAAGTTAAGTCTCCATGGGAATTGGATAATTCCTAAACTATTATCAAATATTTTCCATGGAAAAGCTTTTGATGTCATAAAAACAAGCACTATTGCAATTATTAAAAATTTATCAATTATTTTAAGCTCATCTTTTGTTCTTTTTAACGCAATAATGATAACTCTTAATATAACAGATATCCAAAGTATTGACCCAACAGAAAACACTGAATTAAAAATCTCTTCAAAATCAAAAGCCCTCTTTGAACTTGTTAAATTAGGATTTAATGTGTTGTTGACAATATTATATGTGTCGGCAAAATATAACTCAATAAAACTTGCGATAAAATATAACCCAACAATTAAAAACAAACCCAAAGCCAATCCCGACTTAATCCAAAATTGTTTATCTCGAAATAATTTTTTACAATTTACTAAAACAACAATGATTAAAGTAACCGCAGCGAAAAACAATGTTGTCATATGACTAAACAAAATTCCGACAAATGCAATCACTAAGAGCCATGGTTTTGAATAATTTTCATGGAGTAAATTATAAATACCAAGAAGTAATACTAAATAAAAGACTACTGCTATTGATTCCCCTAATGCAACTCGATAAAACACATCAACAAACATGTAATTGGAAGCAGTAAATATTGTTGCACATAAAATAGAAAGCACATCGCCCTTTAAGTACTTTTTAGCAAGGAAATACATTGCAACCCAAAAAGCAAAATAAACTACGTACAAAAACAAGAAATAACAAACTTCCAAAGGAATCCCAATCAAAGAAGGCAAGACAAATGGAATTAAAAAGATATCACCATAGAACAGCGAACCAAAATAGCCACCTGAGTGTGCCCAACCATTATAATATTTAATTGGGAATTGTCCGCCTAAAATAGCATCACGAATTCCACCAAATCTCGCATAATGAAAATCTATATCATCACCATACATAATGGTGCGTGTTGCCATCATACTAATCGTGCAAACAAGTAGAAAAGCAAACGCAGCAATAATTAAAATAATTTTTCGCTTTTGTGATTTTTCCATCATGCACCTTCTCATAAAGACTATCATAAATTACAATCCATTGCAATTTAATAAAAAACTCCATTGATAAAATAGAGCTTTTCATTACGTAAAATTAACTGACAACTTACGCCGACGTCGCAAGCGGTTTGGTCTTGGTTTTGGCGTCGCTTTCTTTTTTAGCAGGTTTGTCTTTTTCGGGAACTGTCGTGATTGCAGTTAGTTTTGCGTGTAAAATTTTTGGTTTTGCAACTTTGCTAATTACGTCCGCATCAATAATGATTTTATCAATCGTCTTGTCAGCTGGCGTTGCGTACATCACATCTAACAAAGCATCTTCCAAAATTGTACGCAAACCACGAGCCCCAGTTTTTAATTCCAAAGCCATATCGGCAACACGTTCAATCGCTTCTTTGGTAATTTCCAACTTCACATTGTCCAACGAAAACATCTTCACAAATTGTTTAATCAAAGCGTTCTTCGGTTGTGTCATAATTTTAATCAAAGCTTCTTTGTCCAAAGCTTCTAACCCAACGACCACTGGCACACGCCCAACAAATTCAGGAATAATGCCAAACTTGACTAAATCGACCGGACTAACTTTTTTAATGTCAGCAATCGCTTTGGATTCATCAATGTTATTTTTTAATTCTGCACCAAATCCTAACCCCGAACCATTCATACGAGCCGAAACGATTTTTTCCAAACCGACAAATGCCCCACCAACGATAAACAAAATGTTTGAAGTATCAATTTGGATACACTCTTGACTCGGGTGTTTGCGTCCGCCTTGTGGTGGTACATTCGCCACTGTACCTTCAATAATTTTCAACAAAGATTGTTGGACACCTTCCCCCGAAACATCACGAGTAATACTGCGGTTTTCGCCTTTCTTGGCAATCTTATCAATTTCGTCGACGTAGACGATACCACGTTGAGCTTTCTCCACATCGTAATCACAGTTTTGTAACAATTTTAACAAAATGTTTTCGACGTCTTCGCCGACGTAACCTGCCTCAGTCAAAGTCGTAGCGTCGGCAATCGCAAACGGAACGTCCAAAATGCGAGCCAAATTCTTGGCTAACAAAGTTTTACCCGAACCGGTAGGCCCAATCATTAAGATGTTACTTTTTTCCAATTCAACATCATCAGGTTTACGGTCTTTCTTTTTGCTATGTTTCAAATATTGATTATAGTTAATTCGCTTGTAGTGGTTATACACTGCAACCGACAAAGTTTTCTTAGCTTCTTCTTGTCCAATGATGTATTCATCAAGTTTAGCTTTAATTACTGCTGGCGGTAGTAAAACCAAATCCGCAGGTGTACTGTGTTCACGGTGTGCTAACAAGACATCGGCACAAGCTTCAATACAGTACTCGCAAATGTAAGCAGACCCTGTCGGGCTACCAATAATTTTTTTAACTTCACGGCTACTACGTCCGCAAAAACTACACATAGTGTTCATCTAGCACCTCCCTTTTGAAAAACAACGTTATTTGTTAGTTTCCCATTGCTTAGTACGATTATACCTAAATTAACCACGTTTCGTA
Source organism: Clostridia bacterium (assembly GCA_017623705.1). Lineage (GTDB taxonomy): Bacteria > Bacillota > Clostridia > Christensenellales > UBA1242 > RGIG8050. The sequence goes on from JAGAOQ010000016.1 coordinate 20,530, forward strand.
AAAACTTGGTCAACTAAACCGTATTCTTTGGCTTCGTTTGCTGTCATGTAGTGATCACGTTCGCAATCGCTTGCAACTTGATCCACAGACTTACCGCAGTTATCCGCCAAAATTTTCGTCAAACGTTTTTTCAAACGCAAGATGTGTTCTGCTTGAATTTGAATATCCGTCGCTTGACCTTGTGTTCCGCCCAATGGTTGGTGAATCATCACCTCACTGTTTGCCAAAGCATAACGCTTTCCCTTAGCTCCCGCCGAAAGCAAGAACGCACCCATTGATGCCGCCATACCAACACAAATGGTTGATACATCGCATTTGATGTACTGCATTGTGTCGTAGATGGCAAAACCATCAGTAACCGTTCCCCCTGGACTGTTAATGTACAAAGAAATATCTTTGTTTGGATCTTTGGCTTCCAAGTAAATCAACTGTGCAACCACTAAATTAGCGGATTGAGCATTGACTTCCCCGTTCAAAAAAACAATGCGGTCTTCCAACAAACGGCTGTAAATATCATAACTCCGCTCACCGTTCGCTGTTTGATCGACCACCATTGGAACTAACATATTTTGTTCCTCCCCTTTAAGAATATGGTCAAATTATCAAATTGTTTTTGTCGGTCTTTGTCGGACAAATGTTCTTTTTCGACGATTGCGTCCATTACCAAACGCATTTTAACTTGTTTCGCTGCTATTTCATGTTGTTCGTCGTGAATTTTTTCCACCGTCGTTCCCATGAATTGAGCATACATTTCCATGGTTGCCCCTTGTGCTGCTAACTTATGTTCCATGTCGTGAATCATCGCATGAGCATAATCATGAATCATTTTGTCAGGAATTTCCACTTTGGCGTTGTCCATAATCTTTTCAAACAATTTTTCTTCGTCAGCATATTCAGCTTGCTTTGTTGCTTGTTCAGTTAATTTTTTCAAAATGTCGGCTTTGAAATCTTTAATGTTGTCAAATTCACTAACTTCTTTGGCAAATTGGTCGTCCAAAGCTGGCATTTCTTTAATCATAATGTTGTGCAAAGTAACTTCAAATTTCGCTTTGGCTTTTTTCAAATCTTCCACGTGGTAGTTTTCTGGAAAAGTTACATTTACATCACGACTTTCGCCGATTTTCATACCCACTAATTGGTCTTCAAAATTATCAATGAAGCTGTGGCTACCAATTTCTAATTCGTAGTTTTGTGCAGTACCACCTTCAAAGTATTTACCGTCAACACTACCCTTGAAATCAATCACAGCAATGTCGCCGTTAGCAACAGCATGTTCTTTATCCACAGCAACTTGTTTTGCACGAGTCGCTTGCAAACGGTTTAAGTAAGCATCAACATCTTTATCACCGACTTTAACTTCGGTTTTTTTAATTTCCAAACCAGTGTATTGACCCAAAGTAACTTCTGGTTCAATGTCGCATTTAGCGGTTAATTTAATGCCACCGTCCGCAGTGAAATCAAAATCCAAATGCGGATAATCAATCAATTTTAATTCATCGCCGAAGTTAGCAGCGAATAAATCTTGCACTGCATCTTCAATGAAGATACCGGCTCCGTATTGTTGTTCCACCATTTTGCGTGGAGCTTTGCCAGCACGGAAACCCGCTACCTTATATTTACTAGCATTTTTCTTGTAAGCGTTTTCGTTTGCAACTTCCCATTCTTCTTTGGTAAAAGTCATTTCGACTGTTGCTTGATTTTTTTGTTTTGTAATTTTTTTGTCCATAAGAGATATTTTACCTTATTTACACGTTCAAAAGCAAGGAAAATAACGCAATCACTAAACCGACCTTAAACAGAATCATGAAGACGAACCCCCACTTGCGACGGCGTAAGTATTTTTTTTCTTCCTCGCTAAACGTTGGCGTGAAGTCCACGATTTCGCCCTGACTTTCTTTTTCGTGCATCGCCTTCAAATGTTCATATTGAATATCACGAATTTTTTTCAAGAACAGATAACGGGAATACATACTATCCCATAAAGTACCTGCCCCAGCAACGACCCCCGCCAACAAAGCAATTATACGAGTTGCGAACATGAGTTCATCAATGAAAGCAGACGACGCCCACGTTGCCGAGTTCAATAAAGCAAAGCGTAAACACGCATATAATGTAAAACCAACCAGCATCACAAGAGTGCCAAAAAAGAAAATTTTACGACCAACATTAGCCGTAAAATAATCTTTTAATTTGGTAAACGCATTTTGGAAAAATTTTTTCATTTTACTTAAAACGAATATTTAAGTTGCCCAAAACCAAGAATACCACAATCAACACAACAGCGACTACCCAAACAGCTAACCACCAGCCGCCACGACGACGTGCATAGCCGAACGAGTAACAAGCAACAACTATGTAAGCCAAAACTTCTGCCAAGATGTTCAAGGCACTAACAACTTGTGCGGTAAGACCAACCATTTGGAAGATCCAAGACAGCAACAACGCAATGCCGACACCAACAACAGACAAGTATGACAACACGCTCAAAATGCTACTTCTTGTTGATGACATTTGATTTTACCTCCTTATCTTAAATGATAGCATTTATCCCGCATGACGGCAAACTCTTTTGTTGGCTCAATGGATAAATGCACAGGAACGCCAGTCATCGGGTGCGTAAAATCCAAACGCACAGCTTCCAGCATTTGCCCGTTACCACTATTATATTCGGGATCGCCCACAATAGCATGGTTAATTGCTTTACAATGCACACGAATTTGGTGCGTGCGTCCCGTTTCCAACGTAAACTCGCACAAGGTATGGCGAGCAAACCGTTCCAAAACTTTCAAATGAGTTACAGCTCGTCGTCCACCATTTTCGGTAACAGTAAAGATTGTCCGTCGTTGCGGGTGGCGAATAATGTTTTTTGCAATCGTCATATCGCCAGCAACACGCCCGTCCACCAAACCCCAGTAAGTTCTTTGAATCGTATGTTGCTCAAACATCTTTGCCAATGCCGATTGACACGCCGTAGTTTTGGCGACAATCAATAAACCAGCGGTGTTCTTATCTAAACGATGCACAATGCCTGCCCGCTCTAAATGATCTTGCCCACGTCCCAACAAAGCATTTAACACCGTGCCACTCTTAACACCTGCCCCAGGGTGAACCACCATGCCCCGTGGCTTGTTAATCACCATTAAATGTTCATCTTCGTAAACAATTTCCAACGACAAGGTTTCGGGTTCAGCCGTCAGCACTACTGGTTGCAAAGTACCTGCCACAACGTCGGTTGCCCGTAACTCGTAACCTGCTTTCACTACTGCCCCGTTCACGGTAAAATCACCACGCTTGATACCTGCCACAATTTGACTGCGTGTTACCGTAGGATATAATTCACATAAATACTTATCGAAACGCAATGTGTCCCCCTACCATTATCGCCCCCACGATGATAGCGATGTCCGCTAAATTATTTTTGAAAAAGACAAAGTTGATAAAATCATGTACTGCTCCGCCCGTAATCATGCGGTCAATCGCATTGCCTAACATACCGCCTAAAAACAAAGCTAAGCCAACGGTAAACCATACCGACTTGCGTCGTGGGGTACGCCAAAACCAAATAATGCACAATACCGCCAACACCAACGATACCACCACAATCACAATCCACAGCCAAGGCAAACTTGCCCCCATGCCCCAAGCAATCCCAGTGTTCAAAATGCCATCAAAAATAAACTTCGTACCTAAATCGACTAGCACGACCGCAAGCGTCAAACTAGCAAATAACCAAATCATTGACCAACCTTTTCCAACATCGAAACAACAATCGGACGACGGTTGAAAGTCTTTTGGAAATAACTTTGTACGTCTTTACGGATTTGGTTACGGACATCGTTAACATCACTGCCATTAAACGGCATCTTTTCCAAAGCTTCTAAAACCACACCCCGAATATCCACAATGACTTTTTCTAATTCGTGAGCATAAGCCAAACCTTTCATAATCACATCAGGACCAGACAATAAATCGCCCGTCTTGCCGTCATAACCCAAACCGATGACACAGATACCATCTTCCGCCAAAGCTTGACGATCACGTAAAACCGAACTATCCACATCACCAGCTCCGTAGCCGTCAATCAAACGAGAACCATGTGGCACCGAACCAACTTTCTTCAAGCCCGTCGCAGACAATTC
>JAGAOQ010000017.1 GCA_017623705.1 Clostridia bacterium
AGAGTAAAAAATGTTGAACGAACTTTTTATTACTAGCAAAAAAAGATTTACCAGTTGATTAATTAGAATCACTAATAATAAAGTTTTCCGTATTTAATGTTTATTTTATATAATTAAAATGTGATGCAACGATTTTTAGTGGTTTAACACGAAAAAAATCTGGCAAAAGTTTTTAGTCCACAATAAATCATCTTGGTAAATGACAAAATTGTTAGTAAAAACCGACACAAGCGAAATTGGTCGGTCAGACTTTCTTATGGCAAAAATTCAAATTGAGTGTACTTCAATGAAAAAAGTTTCCGCAAAATCTATTAAAAGATAAAAAGGTGGAAATGTACTTGTTAAAAACAACTTAAGGTAAAGTTTAAAATGTTTAAAAAACAAATTAGTCATAGTTTAGTCATAGTTTTTTACTAAACACTATGACTAATTATGAAAGTTATTGCACAAAACGAAAAATGATGCACAAATAATACAAAATATGGTGCACTAAATGCACCATATTACACAAGATAAAAGTTATTTTATCAGTTGGTTGGTAGTCCCGAGGGGACTGCACTCGGAATGGAAAAGGGCATAAAATCTTTTGCCACATATATAAATAACAAAGTTTGTCCGTATTCGGGCATCCATAATCAAAATCTAGACCGCAAACAAATCCTTTGGGGTTTCTTTGTTGTGCGTTCGGTAATTTCGCGTACAGCGTTACAGGTTCGTTAAAATTACTACTTGTTTAATAAAAAATCGTAAAAGGGACATTAAATTTTTAATAAAGGAGTGAATATGGAAAATATAAATTTTGAAAGAAAAAAGGGTGTCAGTATTGTCAGTCGTGAGGCAGCTGAAGCAAGGCGATTGTATTACTTGAAAAAACGACACTATTGGGAGCAGTTTGAACACAAAAGAGGTATGCATAAACTCGTAAAAAGCACCTTGTTAAATTTACAAGAATTGGACAAAGAATTTTTAGTTACACCAAGGTCGTTGGAAAGGTTTTTTTTGCTTTACTTAAATCAATACCACCCCAGCCAGCAAAATTTACAACGCGCTGTAAATATGGCACGGGTGTATGCTTTGCTATCACACCAATATTATCAGTCCGCAGAAAAATACCATATGGTAGCATCTTTCTTTGTTTCGCCGAGTATTTGGGAAAGGTGGCTGATTGGTCGTAAAGCAAAAGAAAGCAGTATTAAACTTTTGAAAGAAATGGGGTTGGTAATTTCTTACCGTTTTAATCTTAACAAACACGCACCCGCCGAAGAATCACGCATTGTGATAATGTATCAATTCGTTTCACAAAAAGTGCGCTGGCTCCACGCCTGTGTAAGGACTTTAATCGCGTTAGAAGAAAACCCTAATAAGGATGGCTATTCTTATTGCACCTATGACGACATTATGGAAGACATTTTTGGCTATATTGAAGAAACCAAGAACGAGGGCAAAGATTTATTTTAGTTTGTACCTCTTGACATCAACTAACAAAAAATACCAGCCGTAAGGATTGGTATTTTATTACCTAAGATTTTTGGTATAATCGGATTCTTTCTGAATTTTTATATATGCAGATTCTGTTTGCACTTTTTTTGCAAATTCATTTAGAAATTGATAGTAATCGTTTCCGTTGATACTATCGCCTTGTTTGAATTCCAATACAAACTTTGCACAATTTTTTGTAACACAATCAATGGCTTCAATCTTACCTTGATTGTGATAAGTTAAAATAAAGACACCTGCCATTGGCTCTTTATTAACTCCACGAATACGGAAAATAAACTCACGTTCTGTAATTCTATCCCAATCCAAATCAGTTAAAATATAACCATTTGTTTTTAAAGTATCTTCTATTGCGATACATGTTAATTTTGTAAATACATCTTTTGGTGTTGCCATAATTATCTCCTTTTTTGTAAATTTTTTTCTAGAAAATATCCAATTTCCACTTTTGCATTGCAGCACGATTTACGATGTAACGCTCAAAACCATTTTTACAATCTTTCATTGTGGAAGACCTGGGTAGATAAAATGGTGTATCTTTTCGAATGCTCTTCTGTAAATATACAAAAGGTATTTGTCCTTATCGAGTTCTGCCGAGACAGGACTGAAATATTTTTCAAGTTCTTTTTCGTTTAATTTCTTAATTTCCAAATAAATGTCATAAATTTTTTCCGATAACTCTAAACTGTCATTAATAAAGTATTCAGTGTCTTTATCCGGATTATCATGGATTAAATAAACAGTTTTTTCCAAAAGCCTGTATTCATTGTCAGTAATAACTTTGTCTTCAAAAAGTTGTGCTAAATGATACCTTAAATCCGGGTAAGAACGCCTGTATGTTTTTAACATAAAACAAAACGATTCCATACAACTTTCGTTTAATTCCTTGATCTTTTTGCTCTTTTTAATTTCATTGATAATGTCTAAAATCTGAATTTGTAATTTCAAATTCCTATCAATTTCTGTCTTTTCTGCTTGTGTGATTTTTAATTTCATTTTTACCTCCTAATTCCATTAAAGCGAATTAGTTTGTTTTTGTGGACTGATTTTTTTCAGAATGAACGATAGCCAGAACGTCGCAAAACTTCAATTAGTTTTCTTTTGAATTCACGATCATCAATCATGTCATTAACTCTAAAATCAAATCTTGCGCCATTATAATTAGAACTTGCTCTAACACTTTCCGCGCCAGCATTATTTAACAAAGCGGTAATTTCCTTTTCTGGGTCAATTGCTTTCATTGTATAGCGAACTTCAACATCGCCATTGTAATTACGCCTTATATCAATATTTCTTGCGCCGCTTCTTTGTAATTGTGTTTGTAACTCCTTAATTGGATCTTTGAATTCTACACTAATATTTACTGATTTCATTTTTTACTCCTTTTTATTTTTGTTGATTGTTTTATTTTTGATAATTAATGACTACATATTTTCACCTCTACTTTTTAGACTATCAACCCATTGCTGAATAATGCCGTTAGGTTCAAACATTTTATTGATTGCAACTCGGCAATCTGTTTCTATTTGCTCTCGGTTGCTTAAAGCATACTTTTGTAATTCTTCGATTTCTTTTTCAGTTTGGTCATCGAAAAGATAATATGTTGGTGTGTCAGGTTGTTTTTGCGTTGAATTCATCCGAAACTCACAACTTAGATTACTAACATCAATTAGAAAATAATGGTTTGGATAATTATCTATCCACTTTAATGGCTTAAACATTAAATAACGAACTCCTTTGTTTTCGGTAATTTCCACTATTTGTCTTTTCTTTTCAGTTACAGGAATAAAACCAGTTTGGGCTTTAATTAAGTTAAATAAAATTTTAGAGGTTTCTTTTACCCAATCAGGTCTGCATTCAAAAATAAAATCTAAAATCTCCCGATTGTTCTGATAAATTTCCAATGCTTTTTCTTTGGCTTCTGTTTCGTTCATAAATTCACTCCTTATTATTTTTTTATAATCATCGACCAGAATTTTAATTGAGTTATCGGCTTTTTCAACTACAGTTGAAATCTCATTAAGCGTATCTAAAATCAGTTCGTAATCAATTGAAGCCCATTCGCTATTACCAGAATCGGAACCATCCGTTGTCAAATAGAGTTTAATTTGCTGATTATAGTATTTATATTTTTCACTGGTGGTAAGAAAAGTTTTATAACGATTAAGTTGGTCATCGTGCTGCTCTGAATCAATTTTATTTTCAATTGCAATAACAACTTTCTGTGGATGTTTTTTATTTATAATTTCAAAATCAATTAGTAAGTCAATCCGTCCATTTTCAATTGAAAATTCACGGTGGACATTAACATCTTTAATCGTGCTATACAAAATGTCAAAAACATCAACATTTGGTATTTTATTTTTCTGTGCCGATGCAATTAAAAATCTTCTCAGAAAATGTTTTCCAATTTCGCCGCTTTTATTTTCGTCAAAAAGGAAAGCCAGAAAATCACTATGTTTTAGTTCTTGCCGTTTAATATTGAGAATATCAAATATATTGCAACTATCATAACCCGCTCGAACTAATGGCTGTTCAATATTTTTGTCAAAGTTTAATGCAAAATCTTCTAGTTCTTCTTTAGTTGGAATTTTCGCCATTGCGCCTCCTTTGTTTTATTTAGTCGGCACAAAATAAAAGTGCCGCCCCCAAAACGAGGACGGCACAGTGCTAATACCGAAACCCTCGTTGAAGTGCGACCTTACAACTCACATGCGTAAGCAAGTGAGCTTACGGCGGTTAGCCGATTTATTATCTTGCTTACTTAAAAAAGTATTTATTCAGTTGTAAGGTCGCAAGAAGATTGTAGCATATCACTGGCAAAATAGAAACAAGATTTATGGTTAATCGTTTTGTTAAAAGCCGACACTTTGGCTACATTGCGTTTAATAAATGAATTTGTGTATTTGTTTGTAGTTAAAAAAACTCTTGACAATGCGTTGTGAGAAGTATATAAATGTTACGAAAACAAATGAGTAACTAAAAATATGTTTTAGCAGGTCCTGCTGTCTAAACATATTTTTAAAGAAATACATCTGAGGAACATCTGAGGAACATCTGAAAAAATAAAATAAAAGGAGCCCTCAGGTTTTGAAGTGCAAAAGTAAAAGTTTGTCTATTACGGTAGGAAATTTCTCGTATGCCCGCATTTATCAGCATTCGGACGGAAGTGTCGTCTGTGTATCCAAAAGAGGTAGTGGACGAATCAGTAGAACCTCTAAAAGAGGTGGCAGATTTCCGCCTGTTAACCGTAATGAACCGATGACCAAAGCGGCGTTCAAGAAAACATTAAATCGTTATTTTGAACGGCTTTGTGAATTGGATTTGGACAATGAAAAATGTTTGTATGTTACCTTGACCATTTCGGACACTAAATATAATTCCTACGATTTGGTTTGTAGTCGGTTCAAATACTTTGTGAATTTAGTTAAAGACAAGGTTCAGGACGGCTATGTTGGTGTGATTCGTTTTGTTGAAGTGCAAGCCAAAGGTTTCTTTCATATTCATTGCATTTTAGTTTTTAATTGTAGAAATATCAATCTAACTTGGCGCGACTTTCACAAGTTCTGGGGTTGGGGCTATGTGCGTGTCCAACCGGTCAAAAATCGTTTTGGGTTGTTTGATTATTCAACTAATCAAAAACACGGCGCTAAAAATGATAACGATAAATTTACCCGATATCCTAAAGGGGCGAAGATTGTCTATATTAGTCCAAACTTACCAAAATTGAAAGGTAAATTTATTTCGACTTTATCTAGTGAATATGCTGGGTTGTTAAAGGACTCGGATTGTATTCACACCAAATCGCATAAATACATTGAAACCAGCACAAAGCAAGTGCGGACAAGAATTGACCGTTTTGTGTTGGTAAAAAACAAACCCAAAAAGGAATGTAGTTAAAATGAATTATTTGGTCGAGAGTGTTTCTTTATTCTTTTTAATGTGCTTAAGTAAATTAAATCTTAATTGCACAAAGGAGACGCTAAATGGAAATTAGGCTTAAGGCAATCAAGCAAAAGTCTTCTTACCTAATTACTAAAAGTACTTTAGGTTCAATCATGCACGAAGATGATAAAAGGTTTTTTCCATTATTCGAATTGATAATGAAAGAAATCGAAAATGAACAAATCAATAATAAAAAGGGAGACAAAAATTATGAAAACTAATGTAGAAAAAATTGCAGTAGGTTATTGTCGAGTTTCGACCGATAAACAGCGTGAGGAAAGTTTGGAACACCAAAAACGCGAAATTGAAGAGTATGCCAACCAAAATAATATTACTATTATTAAATGGTATGAAGACTATGGTTATTCGGGAACAACTAACAATCGGCCAGCTTTCCAGCAGATGCTTGGTGATAGCGCCAAGAAAAATTTTAATTTGGTACTGGTTTGGAAATTAGATCGCTTTTCTCGTAATATTTATGGTGGTGCTATAGCAAAACACATTTTATGTGAAAATGGCGTTGCGCTTTTTTCTGTCATTGAAAGAATTGATAACACTCCACAAGGTAGACTAATTGAGGGTGTGCTTGAGCAAATGAACGAATTCTATGTTGCTAACTTAGCACAAAATGTTTTGGGTGGTATGAAAGAAAACGCTTATCATGGTTACAGTATCGGTAGTTGTACTTATGGCTATAAGTTAACGCCTAAGTTGGACGATAATGGTAACATCATCAACAGAACTTGTCATGGTGGTAAAACAAAACCAATCAATATTTATACGCTACACCCAAAAAATTCTGAAGCGGTTAAATTAATTTTTGATATGTTTTTGGCTGGAGCAAATCGTGAAATGATTTTGACACGTTTGAAGACACTAGGATATAAAAATGCCAAAGGTAAAGATTTCCAACCAACACACATTGACAAAATTTTACGCAATGAACGTTACACTGGTGTTTACATTATGGTTTGTAACCAAGGTAAACAAGTTCACCACTTACCGCGAGAAATAATACGCACTGAAGGTGGCTTACCAAAAATTATTGAAAGAGAAGATTTTGACAAAGTGCAGCAAATGCTTGATGCACGCAAGCACCGACCTAACAGCCACTCGGCGGTTGACTATTTATTGACCGGTAAAATTTTCTGTGGGGAATGTGGTGGCGCTTTTACTGGTTCTACTCATTTCAAAAAAGGACAACCATATTTTTATTATCGCTGTGGACGCAATCGTCCAGATTGTAAAATGGTTTCAATTCGTAAGGAAGCCATTGAAGATTTCGTAATTGAGGAAATTAAAAAGATTGTCCGTAGCGAGGAATATACACTCAACATCATTGACCGTTTTGTTGAGTTTTACAAAAAGAAAAATGATAACAGCGAAATCATTAAAAATTTGCGAACCAACTTAAAATCGGTAGAACGAAAAATTGAAAACTTAACCAATATCATTGCCGAGACTGGAAAGTTTAGTGATACATTTGAAGCGCAATTAAATTTCTTTACGGACGAAAAAGCAAAAATTTTAGCGGACTTAAATCGCGAAAGTAATCTCGAATTTACACAATTTGTAAAAAAAGATACGGTGCGTCGTTCCTATTCTAGGGTAATTAAACTATTACAAAGTGGCGAAACACATGATAAGCGTACGATTATTAATACCGTTCTTAATCGGGTTGTCGTTTATAAAGACCGAGTAGAAACTTTTATAAACATCTTGCCGTATGAAGATGCCACTGAGGAAATGTCGATTACCAACGACGACCTTGAAACTTATGGTTTATTAGAAGCGGCAGAAAACGAAAAAACCGCCCAAATAGGCGATTTTCCGAGTAATATTGCTACTGGTAGTCCCGAGGGGAATCGAACCCCTGATACCGCCGTGAAAGGGCGGTGTCTTAACCTCTTGACCACGGGACCAAACATTGTAGTTTAGCATGGTTAATCGCTTTTTGCAAGAGATTTATTTTATTTGTCTTGTTTGTGTTGGTTTGAACAATGAGTAGTCTGTTTACATTAGAACTTTTGGCTACTTTGATGTTTTTGTTAAGGATAAACCGATTGCGTTCAAAAACAAAAAATCAAAAGAATTACTGGCTCTATTAGTGGATAGGCGGGGGAGGTTTTGTCAGCAGTGAAGAGGCAATTAGTTTTCTTTGGGAAGACGAAGATGCGAATCCAGTTACTTTGTTCGAATTGCTGGGTAGCTATTAAGATATGATTTGACTTTTTGTGTAAATCAAATTACTCTTTTTTAGTACAAACAAAGGAGGAAAAAATATATGGCATTTTGTTCAAAATGTGGCAAAGAAGTCCATGACGAAGCAGAAATTTGTGTACACTGCGGTTGTCGAATTAAAAATCCAACAATGGAGGGTGGCGATAATAACAAGTTGATTCGCTTCTTGTTGACGTTCTTTTTAGGGTGGATTGGTAGTTTGGTAATTAACCATACCAACTTGAAACCTGCGGGTTGGAAATCAAGAACTTGTGCTTATTTCTTTTTAACAATCATTACTTTTGGTATTTATGGGTTGGTAGCAGCAATCTGCAACTTAACTTTTGATTCAAACAAACCATCAAACATTGGTTACTTCAAAGAATAATTGTGATTAAAATTGGGACTTCACGTTCCAATTTTTTTTACTTACATCAAATTTTTCTTTGTGCTAACATGAAAGTAACCTAAGAAATTAGGCATAATAAAAAATGGAGGTAAAAAATGAAGAAAAAAATTTTAAGTTTTGTGCTGGCCATTTGTATGATGATACCCTGTGCTTTTGTGCTTGGTGCTTGTAAAGGGACAGATGAGCCAGCAGTCGAGGCAACCACAAAAATCATGAATGTGGGGCTTAATCCTAAGATTGAGTTTGTCTTAAATGAAGACGACAAAGTGTTGTCGGTTAATGCTTTGAACGAAGATGGAAATCATATCATTTCGATTTCGCTTGATGCAAATACCAAAATTTCTGGCTTTGAAGGTTTGACTGCCGATGAAGCGATGGAACTTTTCTTGGAAATTACCGAAGACAATGGTTACTTGATTACTGGTGATGCAGAAAAAATTTCCATTGAGATTTCTGGTGAAGCAGATGAATTGTTAAATAAAGTTAAGCAGCGTGCGAATCAATTTTTAAGCAAAAATGGCTTGAATCTTGAAGTCGCAACTGATTTCTTGGCAAAGACTGACTTGTTAAATGAAGTTCAACAATGCGTTAAAGAATATACGCAACAAGAACTTGCAGGTATGACGGAAGAAGAATTGATTGATTTATTAAAAACTTCACGTCAAGAAACAAAAAATCTTTTAACACAAGAATTGAAAGATGCTTACTACAACATGCGTGCGGAAAAGGTTAACATGGCAGAATTGGAAAAATTATTGGAACTTGTTGGTGAGATTGAAAACGAAGCGGTTACTTTGTTCAAAACGGGTATGGCGGCTTTGTCGTCAAGTCTTGAAGCATTAGAAGAAGCTTATAACACCAATTTCCTTGCGGAAACAAGTCAGTACAATATTGCTAAACAAGCTTACATTCAAGCAAAGGAAGACTTGTTGGCTCATCGTTTAGCGTTAGGTGCTGATGGTTTAACCGAAGCTGATATCCAAGATTTGGCAACATTTGAACAAGCTGTGGCTGATGCGGAAGCAACTTTGGCAACGTTTAAAGCACAAGCAAATCTTGCGATTGAAACGGCAAGAGCAACTTTGCATCAAGCAATGAGTAATGTTCAAGCGAGTGTGGCTGGCGTGAAAGCTTTGTTGGGTATCATGGGAACTAACCTTGATGCGTTAAACCAAGCGAAACAACACATTAAAGAAAGTTTCAAGGGTTATTTTGCTAACCACGAAAAGTTTGCAGATTTCGTGGGACATGGTCATTGGAAGCAAGTTGCTTAATTGACTGAATAACTAAATTAAAAAGCGAAGTATGGTTATGCTTCGCTTTTTTTATTGTGGGTGGTGAAAAAAAATTTTAATACAAGCAATTATTACAAGGATAGGTACAACGGGGTGAGTAGTGGTTGTAGTTCCATGAATGAGCTGGGACATGGCAGGCGGTCGGGTAGTTGAATGGGACAACGGGTTGGTATTGTTGGTAGCAGTAATATGGTTGTTGGTAAACGACTGGTGCTGGGGTGTTATAACTGATACCGCTATCGCAGGGGCAAGCATTGATAGTGGTGCGAGTATTGTTGGCAATTTCGATGTTATCGTCGTTAGCATTGTTTTTAGCGAGTAGGGCTAAGATGATGAGCAAGATGGTAGTGTTGTTGGCTAAGTTAATGCTGTTGCTACGGGCGTAACAACCTAAACCGAGTAGGGCGACAATTAAATTTTTTGATAGATTCATTTTGAACTCCTTTTATTTTTAATAGACTTTACCTTGTGGGAATAAGGGCTGATTTAAGAATGTTTGGCTGTTGCTATAAGAGTTATCGGCTTGTTGTAAAGGGGCGTAGCCGTAAGTAGGTACGAGCAAATCGGTAACAGCAGTAACACGAATTAAAATCTTGGTTACGGCGTTGGTAATTGTTAATGTATCTTCCGTCGTGGTGGCAGTGTCGTAACCGAAAGCACCTTCGGCACTGATACTGTACGGGAATGTGGTATTGTCAGGTATGTACAGGACGACGCTGATGTTTTTGGTAATACTGGTGTGCGTTTCAAACTGCACGTTGTTTGCGTCGGTGAGCGTAACCGTCAAGGGAATAAGTACGGTGGCGGTAACTCGGGCACAGTGCGTGTTATCGCCGAGTGGGGTGATTACGGTATTTGTCATTTGGGTTTCGGTAGCGATTGCTTGGATACGGTTCACTGTGTACGGTGCAGTCGTCGTGGCTGGGATTGTCCCGACAGGGATTTGTAGCTGTGTATCTTGGGTAACGACCATCGCACTGTCCAGTACTCGTGGAACAGAAATTACGACACGATTCATATTTTTACTCCTTTCATGCCGTTTATTTATGCGGGTAATAAATTTTGTGTGAATGTGAAATATTAAAGGTAATGAAAAAAATATGGTGGCGTTTAGGTGCTTTGGTTTTAGCGGCAATCTTGCTGGCTGGATTTTTTGCAGGTGTGGTTTGGTTGGCGGGGACTCGGGTAGCTAACTACGTCAATGCGTCGGCGATGGTGGGCGAAACTTCGGCACGGGCAATGTGTACGATGGACGTAGCGACGGGACGAGTTTTGTTTGCTCATAATGCTGATGAACCGATGGGTATGGCGTCGACGACGAAAGTGGTAACGGCGTTAACGGTGTTAGAACATTGTCAAGATTTGGATACCAAAATTCGTGTTGCTGATGCAGCGATTGGGATTGAGGGCAGTAGTATCTATTTACAAAAAGGCGAACAGTTGACGGTGCGTGAATTATTGTATGGCTTGATGTTGCGTTCGGGAAATGATGCTGCTGTGGCGTTGGCTTTGGCGGTTGCACCGAGTGTAGCGGAATTTGCGGAATTGATGAATCAGACGGCGGTTAAATACGGGGCGAAGCAAACACACTTTGTGAACCCGCACGGGTTAGACGACCCCGAACATTACACAACGGCACGAGATTTGGCTAAATTGTCGGCAGTGGCTTTGCGTAATCCAACGTTTGTGGAAATTTGTTCTGCCAAAGAAAAACGAATTGACGGCCCAGAAATGCCACGAGTCTTGCTGAATAAAAACAAGTTATTGAAAAGCTTGGACGGTTGCATTGGGGTCAAAACAGGTTATACCAAAAAGACGGGACGCTCGTTTGTTGGGGCAAGGGAAGTCGACGGACAAAAGATTGTTTGTGTCGTTTTGAACTGTGGTCCCATGTTCCCTGAAACAGCTCAACTTTTGCAAGATGCGGATCGCATTTATCATCACAAAACGGTGTTGACTGCCGAAGAAATCTTTATCGATCAACACGGCGTAAAAGGTTTAGCATTGGAGAATTTTAGCTATCCGTTATCACAAGCTGAATTAGACGCCCTAGTGATAACAATCGTAGAAGATACTGTCATTATTAAACTCAACGGCGAAACCATCTATCATGGTGCCTGCGTAAACTTGGGCGACGGTTCGCCCGGAGCAAATGCTCGTTAATTTTGGTGCGAACGAGAGGATTTGAACCTCCAAAAATGCGCTTCTGAGACGCACGCGTATGCCGTTCCGCCACGCTCGCATGTCTGGTACAGCATATCGCTTTTTGGCGTCTTTGTCAAAAGTCGCTGGCGGAAATTTTAGCGAAAGCTGAAATTTGTTTGTCAAATTTTCGGTTTATGTGTAATTTATATTTGTGGTATTAAAACGTATCATTATGCATGGCTTTAAGTCGTTCGCCGATAAAATCGAAATTGATTTTGGGGGCGGTATTACGGCGATTGTTGGACCGAATGGTTGCGGTAAAAGTAATGTTAGTGATGCAATTAAATGGGTACTCGGTGAACAAAGCTACAAGGCGGTGCGTGGTAGCTCCATGCAAGATGTTATCTTTAAGGGAACAACAACTCGTAAAATGCAATCTTATGCCGAAGTTGCGTTGGTCTTTGATAACCGTACCAAAGTCTTTGAAATTGACGAAAGTGAAGTTACCATTTCTCGTAAGTTGTTCCGTGATGGCGAAAGTGAATATGCTTTGAACGGGCAACCTACTCGATTGAAAGACATCAATAACTTGTTGCATGATAGTGGGATTGACCGTGATGGTTTGACGATTATTAGTCAAGGACAGGTTGCCGATTTGGTGTCGGCGAAACCAGAAAACCGTCGTGGTATTTTTGAAGAAGCGGCGGGGATTGCTAAATTCCGTGCCAGAAAAGATGAAGCTGGACGCAAGCTGGAACGCACAACGCAAGAGTTAGTACGGGTAAGTGATGTTTTAAGTGAGATTGAACGTAATCTTGGCCCGTTGATGAAACAGGCAGAAAAAGCACAAAAATATCTACAATTAAAAGAAGAATTAAAAAAATTAGAAATCAATTTGTTCATTTATAAATACGACCATGTTGCCGAAGAAAAAGCACAAGCACAAGCTCAGGCAGACGAATTAGATAAAGAACTCAAAGAGTTGCAAGCTAAATTGGAATTGATGGACCGTGCTAGTGCGAACGGTATGCAAGAGTTAGCGACTTTGGATAAAAAGGTGGCTGAATTGCGAGATCAAATTCTGGCTTTGTCTTTGGATAATCAACGCCAAAGTGGGGAACAACTTTTGTATCGAGCGACGGCGGATAGCTTACATCAAGCTGAATTGCAACGGGAACAGTTGTTGTCAAAGAAGCAAATGATTGCGAACATCATCGATTCTGGGGAAGGTTTTAAGTACAGTGTTAAAAAGTTGATTGAAGAACGTAATCGTAATGATGCTGTTGCTCGTGCGATTGTGGGCGTTGTGTCGCAAGAATTATCGGTGCCACCAGAATTAGAAACGGCGATTGAAATGGCTTTGGGGGCAGCGGCACAAAATGTCATTACGCACAACGAAGACGATGCAAAACAATTAGTTCATTTGTTATCTAGTAAGAATTTGGGGCGTGCAACCTTCTTGCCGATTACGGCGGTAAAGCCACGTGAAATTCGTCCTGACGAAAGAGCAATTTTGCGGGGCATGGGGGCACGTGTTTTGGGCGTTGCCAGCGAGTTGGTTGAATACAAGCCCGAAATTGCGGGTGTAATTTCTAACTTATTGGGGCGAGTGATTGTTTGTGATAATTTAGATTCGGCGATTGCGTTAGCTCGTCAAGCAAGCTACTCGTTCAAGATTGTTACGTTGGACGGCTCGATTATTGAACCACGGGGTAGTATTACGGGTGGTAGCAAGAATGCGGTTACGAATACAATTTGGCACACAAACAACTTGAAACAAATTGAAACTAGTTTAACCGAAGTTGATGCGAACATTGCGACTTTACGCCAAAAATTAAGTGAGTTAAAAGCAAATATGAAAGACGTGCCAGAAAACACGGCACAAAGCAAGTTGGAACAACTCAAAGATGAATTAGCTCGTACGCAAGCCGCACGTGATAATTTACATTATGCTACGGGTACTTCGGTGTCGGGACGTACTGAGTTAACTGAACAAATCAATGCGTTACAAGTTAAGTATTATTACGCAACTAACTTGTTGACCAAGATGGACGTTGAAATCGAAAACCTTAGTCAACGTATCGCCGAAGAATATAACTTGAATTACAGTGCTTGTTACGCTCACCGTGATCCCGAGTTCGATATTGTGGCGGCTGAACCACGCATTAGTGAATTGCACCGTGCGATTCGTCATCTGGGTAATGTCAACCTTGATGCGATTGAACAAGTTAAAGCGGATAGCGAACGTTACGAAAGTTATAAAGCTCAAAGTGATGACTTGTTTGCGGCAAAGCAAGATTTGGAAAAAGTGATGCGTGATTTGTCGCAACAAATGGAAAAGAACTTCAAGACGGCGTTTGAGCAAATTAACACCAACTTTGGTAAGGTCTTCCAAGAATTGTTTGGGGGCGGTAGTGCGAAGTTGGTACTAACTGATGCTGAAAATTTCTTGGAATGTGGTATTGATATTATTGCTGAACCGCCGGGCAAAAAGTTGTCAAACATTTCGTTGTTATCGGGTGGTGAAAAAGCTTTGACGGCGATTGCCATCTTGTTTGCAATTTTACGTTACAAGACAATGCCGTTCTGTTTGCTCGACGAAATTGAAGCAGCGTTAGATGATGCGAACGTTTCTCGTTTTGCAAGCTATTTGCATCATTTCTCAGGGGAAACACAGTTCATTGTTATCACACACCGCAAACCGACCATGGAATTAGCTGACCGCCTATACGGTATCACGATGGAAGAAAAGGGTATCAGTAAAATCGTTTCGGTTAAGCTGGCATAACACAAGACAAAAACAATACATATACGCTACTCAAAAATTGGGTAGCGTTTTTTTATTACCCCTATTGAGAATTGCTGATGCGGTTAGTAAACTTAAAGCAAATTATCAAAAAAAAGGGGATTAAAAAATGGCTAACTACAAATACGGTGCTGAATACTCGGAAGAACGTTACGAGATTCTAACCAAAGCATTACGAGAACGAGACTTGAAAATAGTCGAGTTACAAAAGGAATGTGCAGAAAAACAGAAACGATTGGAAGAATTATCTATTTTTGCAAACTTCGTTTCGATTTCAAAACAATTCTTTGGCGTGATGCTGAAACAGCACGAAAAAATTAGCTAAAGGAGAAAAAAGTTATGTCAAAAAAACCGTGGGGGCAGAGAATGAGAGAAAAGGGATATGTCTCTGTCAATGTTGTTTTATTGCCTGATACTTTATTGCGGTTAGAAGCCGTGAGAGAAAAACGTGGTTTAACTAAACGCACTGATGCGGTTAAGGAAGCAATTTGTGATTACATTGCCAAATATGAAAAGGAACAAAACAATGGATAAAAAGTTTCTTAAAGAAAATGCACCCATGTATTGTGTAATTCCAGCAAATCTTTTACTGGACGATAGCAAGACGACACAAGAAAAAATGGATTTAATTATGTCAATGCTCGAAAAACAAACCAAAGGTGCTGCTGCTTTTCTTGGAGAAACTAAAACCAAGGGGGAAAACAAATGAGCAAATTGATTAAAGATTGTGGAGATTATACCACCATACCGGGAAACATTACTCACGATAAAGACCTAGACTTGAAAAGTCGTGGAATGTTGCTAACCCTGTTAAGTTTGCCAGATAGTTGGAATTTTAGTGAGCGTGGACTAGTTAAAATTTTTAACAACGAAGGGCGTTCTAGTATTCGTTCTGCATTGAAAGTGCTTGAAGAACTGGGTTATTTGAAGCGTGTGCAATGTCGTGGCGTTGATGGTGCGTTTGGCAATATTGACTACATTATTGCTGACCACAGACAACCAAAGTTTTGTGTTGTAACAGATGATAAAACAACCGATGTTGGAAAATCAAACAACGGTGAAAGTTAGATAAAATCACCGTGGTTCGAAAATCAGACCACGGTGAAAAGTCGGGAAAAATCACCGTGGTTCGGTTTACCGACCGCGGGAAATCGAACCAGATATATAAAAGGAATAAATAATGATTATTAAAAACACAAAGAAAAATATTAACTATTTAGTAACAGTAATAGTACCCCGAACAAAATTTGAGAAAAAGGCGGTGGCCGCCATGTAAAAATTTTTTTCTTGTGTTTTCAAAAACAGCCCAGAGAAATTTGAAGTCCGTCTAGGGCAGACGGCAATTAAAAGGAAAAATAAAATG
>JAGAOQ010000018.1 GCA_017623705.1 Clostridia bacterium
CAATCGGACGACGGTTGAAAGTCTTTTGGAAATAACTTTGTACGTCTTTACGGATTTGGTTACGAACATCGTTAACATCACTGCCATTAAACGGCATCTTTTCCAAAGCTTCTAAAACCACACCCCGAATGTCCACAATGACTTTTTCCAATTCGTGAGCATAAGCCAAACCTTTCATAATTACATCGGGACCAGATAATAAATCGCCCGTCTTGCCGTCATAACCCAAACCGATGACGCAGATACCATCTTCCGCCAAAGCTTGACGATCACGTAAAACCGAACTATCCACATCACCAGCTCCGTAGCCGTCAATCAAACGAGAACCATGTGGCACCGAACCAACTTTCTTCAAGCCCGTCGCAGACAATTCCCAACATTCACCCAATTCTGCTACATGTACATTGCGGGCAGGCATACCCATACGTTTTGCCAAATCGCAGTGTTTCTTCAACATTTTATATTCGCCGTGAATTGGAATAAAATGACGAGGACGAATCAAAGCGTGGATAATCTTAATTTCTTCCTGACAAGCATGCCCCGAAACGTGAACCGCTGCCAAACGTTCGTAAACAACTTCACAACCACGATGTACCAAATTATTTACAACATCAGCCACCGCACCTTCGTTTCCCGAAATCGGCGATGCCGAGAAAATGACTGCATCACTCGGTCCTAAATTGATTTGAGCAAATTCACCGTTTGCCATACGACTCAACGCAGCATTTGGTTCACCTTGACTACCCGTCAACAAGACCAAAACTTCTTCGTTTTTGAACGCATTGATTTTGCTAATTTCAATAATGTTTTCGGGACGAGTTTTCATTTCACCGAGTTTAATTGCAATATCACTGACCGCAATCATACTACGTCCCAAGAAAGCAACTTTACGTTTGTACTTTTGAGCCAAGTCCAAAATTTGTTGCATACGGTGGACGTTAGAAGCGAACGAAGTAATGAACAAGCGTTTATCTTTGTATTGAGCAAACAATTCATCTAAACGTTCACCAACGGTTGTTTCACTCATGGTAAAACCTTCACGTTCAATGTTCGTACTTTCGCATAACATCAAAGAAACACCCTTACGACCAATTTCCCCGATGCGAGCCAAATCAATCGGTTGGTTATCCACTGGCGTTAAGTCAATCTTCAAGTCCCCGCTGTGGAAAACAGTTCCCAACGGTGTCGTAATTGCCACTGCAAACGCCCCAGGGATTGAGTGGTTGACATGGACAAATTCAACCGAGAATTCACCGATTTTAACCACCGCACGGGGACGTACCGCCACCGCCTTAACTTTCAAACCCGAGTGTTCACGCAACTTGTGTTCGATTAAGCCCAACGTCATACGACTTGCATAAACCGGAGCCGGAACTTCTTTCAAAGCAAACGGCAAGCCACCAATGTGGTCTTCGTGTCCGTGTGTAATGATGTACCCTTTAACTTTGTGCTTGTTACGGATTAAGTAGGTAATGTCTTGAACGACTAAATCAATCCCGGGCATTTTGTTATTGTCGGGAAAACCTAACCCTGCATCAACCACGATGATGTCATCACCAAATTCAAAAACGGTCATGTTTTTACCGATTTCACCCAGTCCCCCCAAGAAACTAATCCTTAAATTTTTACTCATTTTTCTCTCCTTACTATCTAATTTAGATTCACAATTTTATTGTAAATAGCACTTTTGCTCAATTCCGTCGTACGTTCATTGTGGATTGTTAAACGGTTACGCACGACTTCATAAATTCCCAGTTGTTGAAATACCGCAAAACAGAAGACAAACTGGAAGATGTTTTTCTTTGGTAACACGATTTTGCTAAATAATTTTAAGGGTGATTGACAAAAATTATTTTGATTTACCAAATTTAGCGTTGCTTTATAATAATCAATAAAAACCGACCTGTCAACACTTAACCCGCTAATAATGGCTTGCAAGCTTTGGTCAGGGGTAACCGCCAACTCATCATGTAAGTAACGTTGCAGTACCAAAGCTTTTTCATCATCGTTAATCGCAAACGGAATCACACACTTAACCACCGCTTGCGGAGCTGTGCCGTCATTTTGTTGCAATTCAAATATCACACTCTTGTTACAAGGCGACGCCAAAATTTCGTTAAAGACTGCCCCGCCGAAGAAAATAAACTTCAACTGCCCGTTGTCAAATTTAGTATGAATCGGGTGGCTTGGCAAACTCACAGCATGCGTTTGGCGTAAGACGGTCATCAAAACTGGTGCTGGATTACCACAGCCCGTCGGTTCAAGCATGGCAACTTCTTGGAAAAATTGTTGGTTCAATTCTTCGGCACTAATTTCAAAATCATAGTACTTACAATTTTCCGTCGTTTGCGTTGCCAAAGTATCCGTAACAATTTGTTGGAACAACGTACGGAACTGCGTAAAGTTCGCCACTGGCAAAGACATACCCGCCGCCATGGCATGCCCACCAAAAGTTGATAAGTATTCCGCCGCTTTGGTAATACATTCCACTAAATGTACACCCACAATACTACGTCCGCTCCCTTTGTAGACTTCACCTTTACCACCTAACACAATACAAGGTCGCCCGTACTTTTCCGCCAGACGTACCGCAACAATACCTAACACACCGCTTTCCCATTCGGGTTTAGCCACCACAATCGCACTGTCATTTTGTAAGTTTTCCGCTTCAATCATTTTCACGCACTCGTTAAAAATTACCGTACACAATTCTTGACGTTTCGTGTTCAAGTACAATAAGTTCTTAACAATTCGTTCTAAGCGAATTTCGTCTTGTTCCAAAATCACATCTAACCCACGTTTCGCATTTCCCATGCGTCCACTAGCGTTAATTTTCGGGCCTAAACGGAAACTAATATCACCACTCTTAATCTTGCCACGAATATTGCAAGCCCGTGCCAAAGCGGTAATCCCTGGCACAGTTCCAGCATTTAACATCTGCAAACCATGATGCACGATGACACGATTTTCATCGGTTAAAGACACAATGTCTGCGACCGTGGCAATCGCACAAATGTCAAAGTACTGTTTCGCAACCGCTAAACCTTCCATTGCTTGCACCAGTTTCAAAGCCACACCTGCTCCGCACAAATCGTCAAACGGATAAGCTTGGTCCTTAAATTTCGGGTCAACACAAATACAGTTCGGTGTTTGTTCGGGAATCGCATGGTGGTCAGTAACAATACAGTCAATCCCTAACGATTGAGCATACTCAATTTCTGCGGGGCAAGAAATCCCGCAGTCCACCGTAATCAACAAGTCAGGGTGGAATTTTTCATTCAAGCGACCAACTAAGTCAATGTTCAAACCATAGCCATCGGCATCACGTTCGGGCAAAAAGTACGAAGTACGAACCCGTTGTGTTAGTAAGTACTTATACAAAATGGCAGTGGCACAAATACCATCAGCATCATAATCGCCGATAATTAACACTCTTTGTTTACGGTCAATAGCATTGTGCAACCTTTCCACCGCCTCCGGCATACCTTTCAATAAGAACGGGTCGTGTAGTTGTTCAGGGTCGAAGTTAAAAAACTTTTCAGCTTTTTCCCGAGTGTCAATACCTCTTTCAATTAACAAACGGATAAACTTTTCACTATACCCTAGTTGGTTGAACTCCGCCAGTTGCCGAGGGGTTACTTCCCCGCACCTGACTTTATATTCCATGTCAAAAACAAATTACCATAAATTTAGTTGTTTTGCAACCAAAAACCAATTATGCTACTAATATGGAAAAAATTAAAATTACCGCAGACAGTACCTGCGACTTACCAGCAGAAATTTTAGCCGAATTTGACATTGCCACCGTACCACTCCACATTCATTTAGGCGACAAAGAATTACACGACCACGAACACATTGCGGAAGAAATTTATCAATATTTCCGTGCGACCAAAAAGACACCCAAAACTTCGGCAGTTAGTGTTCCCGAATACACCGCATTTTTCCAAGCCAATTTACCTGCTGACGGCAGTATTATCCACTTCAACATTTCGGGCGAACTATCATGTACCCACACGAACGCCGTCAATGCCGCCAAAGAATTGAAAAACGTCTACGTTATTGACAGTCGCTCTTTGGCAACAGGAACAGCTGTTTTGATGTTACGTGCGATTAAATACCGTAACGAAGGCATGACCGCTCCCGAAATCGTGGCACGCATTAACCAAGAAGTAAATAAAGTCCAATGCAGTTTCATTGTCGATGACTTAACGTTCTTACACCGTGGCGGACGTTGCAGTGGTACGACCAAATTTTTTGCCAGCGTACTCCGCATTAAACCCGAATTAGTTTTGAAAGACGGCAAGATTGAAACCGGTAAAAAATTCCGTGGCAATTTCAATTTTTGCGTCAAACAATACGTTGACAACATTTTTAACACTAATCCACAACCCGACTTGTCCGTACTTTTCATTACGCACACCAAAATGAGTAACCCACAAATTATCGAAGATATTAAACAACAAGCATTGGCACGTTATCCTTTTGCCCGTGTGATTGAAACTATCGCCAGCGGAACAGTAACCGCACACTGTGGCGAAAATACAGTCGGCGTGATTTACGGTTTATAACCGCATAAATTTTGCGATAATCCGCAAGCTAACAATATGGTTAAGCGTAAAAAAGCCAAAGTACCCTTTTTGTTAGCAATCGCCTTTACTGTCGGTTCAGTCCTTTGTTTTACTTTTGGACAAGATTATAATCCATATTTTTTATGGGCGGGCTTAGGTCTCGCCTTTTTAGCACTGGTTTGCTTCTTGGTCGGTTTAACCCGCTTTTTACGTAACCGCTCGATTGCCAGCGGTTTATTGATTGCCACAACTACCGCTACCGTAGTCTACTTTGTTGGCAACCGCTTTATCAGTTCTGCCATGCCCCGAGTTATGTCGAACTTATCAATCGCAGGTGTGGAAGGCGTTGCAAACAACAGCAACGGTTGGTTTACGCCACTGTTCTTTGCCCAAATCGGTTTGTTCGCCCTTTGGTTTTTGTTAATTCTTTTCATTATCTACGTCTACGTTCGTCCCATTAAACGTATTGACCAACTACTCGCCCAAATTATCGACGCCAAAGAAATTAAAAAAATGAAACTCGGCAAAAGTCGTCAATACGAAGCGATTGCCGAAAAACTGCAAATCTTAGCGGACGAAAAACACGCTACCGCCCTAAAACGACAAGCTCGGCAAATCCAAGCTCGGCAACGGGCGTTAGCCAAACACCGCTCAATAATCAAAAACAAAAAGCAGAAATAAACTTATTTATCACACTCGGCAAAAGAACTTATCGTCTGCAATAACAAAGCGTAAATTGGCTTTAACTGTTGATACAAAAGTAAAGCACGAGGTAACGGCATAATGCCACCCCGTTCAACTACAAACAACTTGACTTGTAATTCACGTTGCAATTCATGAATGTTATAACTAACTGTCGGTTGACTCACCCGTAACTTTTCCGCCGCTTTACTGACAGTCTTTTCTTCCATGACGGCTAAAAAGTACTTATACAAGTTCAAGTTAACGTCCATTAACATGTATTATAGAATAATTCTATATCCCTTGTTTGCAACCACTCTCTTTGCTACATTTTTATACATGAACAAAACAGCAATCACAAAAACATTATTCACCATTTGGCCGAGTCTTGATGACTACGAAACCATGCTAGCGGAACGAGTCCACAACCACGCACTGTGCAGTTGTAACACACCACTACTCACCAACCGCATTATCGACAAAATTATTGAACTCAACGTTAAGCAACAAACAATTCACAATCTAGCACTCCGCTTGAACCGAGTCATCGAAAAACTACCTGCGGATACGCAAGCCATCTTACGCAGTTACTACCGCAGTTACGGGATAGCCACAAACATACCCGTCCAAGCCAAACAACTCGGGATTGCCGAACGCACTTTTTATCGCCACCTTGACCGAGCCAATGAATATCTAGCACGCCACTTAACCAACATCGGGATTAACTTTTTCACGTGGCAAGACTTACTGCACGAACACCAATGGATTAAAGCTACCTTTATGCGTCAATGCCCACCAAACCCGCAGCGAAAGACTGTGCGTCAAAAGGAACTAAATCATTAAGTTGTTCCCCAACACCCACGTACCAAACGGGCAAGTCAAATTGTTGCTTAATTGCCACGACAATCCCACCTTTGGCAGTACCGTCTAATTTGGTTAAGATAATTCCATCTAAACCAACGGCTTCGTGAAAGTATTCTACTTGACTCAACGCATTACCGCCTGTGGTTGCGTCAATGACTAACAACTTGCGGTAGTTTGCTTCGGGCATAACTTTTCCCACCACACGGTCAATTTTTTGTAACTCTGCCATTAAATTTACTTTGTTATGCAAACGCCCCGCCGTATCCACAATCGCTACTTGTTCGTGCTTTGCTTTCATCGAAGTCAAGGCATCAAAGACTAACGAAGCCGGGTCCGCTCCTGCACCTTGTTTCACAATACGTACGCCCGCCCGTTCACTCCATTCAACTAACTGTTCAGTTGCCGCCGCACGGAAAGTATCCCCCGCCACCAACAACACGGATTTACCGTCTTCCTTTAATAAATGCGATAACTTGCCAATCGAAGTTGTTTTGCCAACACCGTTCACACCCACCACCATTAACACCGTCGGGTCAGTTAAGACTGGCTTCTCATCAGCTAAAATTTCCGCAATGCTTTGCACTAAACGTTGCTTTAATTCTTCTTCGGTTTTGATTTTTTCCGCTTTTACAGTTTGCTTAATATCCGCAATGATTTTTTCCGTCGCTGCTACGCCCAAGTCCGCACTAATCAAAACAGTTTCCAAATCTTCGTAAAATTCGTCGTCAAAAGTCTTGTTAAAAATTGACGCAATGCCACTGGTAACAGCCGCCGCCGTCTTCTTTAATCCGCCAAAAAGTTTTTTGAAAAAGCCCATTATTTTACTCCACTGGCTAATGCCATACGTCTTTGATATTTAGGATTTGGATTCATCGGTGTGTTCAAGAAAGTATCAACCATCGTCAACGCCACCGCTGTATCCACGAAACGTCCGCCCAAACATAACACATTTGCATCGTTATGTTCCCGAGCTAACCGAGCGTAATCCACACTATGAACTAACGCCGCCCGAATGCCCGCATGATGATTAGCGGCAATCGAAACACCAATCCCCGTGCCACATACCAAGATACCACGGTGATTGACATCGCTTAAAACTCCGTCAACGACAGGTGTAACAAAAGTCGTGAAATCATCTTCGCTGTCAAAAGTTGTGTTGCCACAGTCAGTAACCGCTAACCCTTGTTTTTCCAAATGTGAACGAATTGCCTCTTTCAAAGCAAAACCGCCGTGATCACAACCGAGATAAATCATGCTTTATGATAGCACGGGGTGTGGATTTTTCAAATCAAAAATCTGGTGGTACAACACTTCCAAATCATGCAGTAGTTTTTCACAAACTTGGTCATACATGGCTTGCCCGTAACCGTAAGGGTCAGCATAATCACGCAAATCAAAAATGTAGTGGTACTGCTTTTGCATTTTTGGTAAGTACTGTTTTGCTACGTGCGGTTTTTTGGGAATGGCAATGCCACAGTTCTGTAACGCAATAATTACTTCGGGCATCATATCCGAACCAACCGCCGCCGCCGTCCCTGCACTCCGTACAATCACACCCGTGCGACGATGACGTTTGCAAATCGCTTTGAAAATTACTTCCGCCATCGGGCTACGACAAGTATTCCCTGCACAGACAAATAAAATTTTTGTTTTTGGTTTTGGTTGTGTTTTGACGGTTGCCATTTTTTGTATTACTCCTCATTCTCTGGTAAGACTGGTACAACTGGATATTTGAACTGCCCGATAAAAATTGCGAACATGTCCCAAACCCACATACCCAAAGCAAAAATACCTAACAAATCACCTGGAAATAAATAAGTACGACTCTCGAAAGCATAACGAATATCATTGCCCTGCGGAAACACGCACAACGTTACAATAAACGCCACCGTCAACAACAACATCACAGCTCCCCGTAAATAACGTTTTGCCATGAAACAATGAACACCAAGGAAACCAAAGATACCACCGACCCCCATTTTCCATAAAGGCATCTCCGCTGGCCGTACTTTGGAAAATAAAATGTTTTGTCCGGGTTTGTACGGAGCAGTTAATTTCGCATAGTAAATTTGTTCTTTGGTCAACGCACAGTTTTTACATTTGGAAGTCCCTTTCGGCATTTTGGTTTGGCAGTACGGACAACGCATTTCTTTCATGTACAAAATATCTAACCGTTCGTCAGTCGTAATGCGTTTGCTAGCAACCGTTGGTTTATTGTCCGTTACTGTCATGTGTTTTTCTCCTGTTAGTTAAGTATGACCTAAAAATTCCTAAAATCCAAACTAAAAATGAACCGCCCCCCAAAACACAAAGAGCAAAAAACCAGTCGATTTCTTTCTCACTCACCTTCGCACCACTTGGCTCCGCTTTATCAGCATCTTCACTCGGGGTAACTTCATATTGAATCTCGACCAACTGTGGAATAGCGTCAGCTTGATGAAAGCCCTGTACCGAAACAATCCCGTAACCAAAATATTCATCGTAGCCCGCAACTTTTTTATCGCCGTAAGTTGCCGCCGCTGCCAACAAAGCTTTATGAGCATAACTCATGTAATGTTGGTCTGCCCCTTCACCGTCCCAAGCCGATAACCCAAAATCTTCCGCACTAGCTTTGGCAACATCACTCATCAACATCGCATAACAAGCGGTAACATACGGCGTTGCCATACTTGTTCCGCTACTACGCATGTAATAATTTCCTGCCTCGTCTTGGCGAACAAACCACTTCACCGTATCGTTGAACGGCGGATTGTAATAGTATTTGTATTGAGCATATTCACCGAATTCATCTTCATCAATTTCCATCACATCGGTGTAGCTATTACTCAACAAGTCGGCAATATCTTGACTGCACGCCGACCAAATTTCTACCCCTGGGGCAGCAATACTCACAAAATCGTTATGGTACGAAAAAGATGCTAACGCCGAAGTTTTATCCGTATTATCATAAGCCGATACCGCCAACACGCCATCGCAAGCCCCTGGCAACGAATAATAAGTTTGTGTTTTGGATTCGCTTGACCCCAAATTGCCAGCCGCCACAATCGGCAACATCTCGTACTTAATCAAAAGGTCAACCACATCTTGATAACCACTGTATTCAACACCATTTTCCTTGTAACCATATTTATCTTTTTCGAAATCTGCCATTGCTTCACTGTCTTTGACGTTATAGCCATCAGTCCCCAAACTCAAATTCACCGCAATGATGTTAAGCTTAACTTTATTCTTGTTACATGTCCCTGTTTCATAACCTTTGTCGTCAATTAACTTCATAGTCTTCCCCGTTTTCAAAGCACAAAGGTAACGCACCGCATTTTCAAACGAGTAATCGTCCATGTTGTTGCTATGACCGTGGAAAATTTTAATCGGCAAAATCTTAACATTATCCAAAGTCATGTCGGCAATCAAACCTGCCACGTGTGTCCCGTGTCCATTAAGGTCGTTATTCCATTGATTCAAAGCGGTACTGTCGCTAATCCCTTGGCTAAAATTGACAGCGTATTCACTTAACACACGATTCGCAAAAACTGGGTGCGTTGGGTTTAAGCCCGTATCCACGACCGCAACCACAACATCTTGCAAACCTTGACTGGCATCTAACGCCGCCAAATAGTCATTGTAAACTTTAATGCCTAACAAATCGTAGACCGTTTGTTCCGTGTCAGCATCTTCATTATATTGGTCTAAATAATAACTTTTGGTAACCGCACCTTCGTCTTGTGGCGACAATACCAAAGCTACTGGTGTGTAACCAACAAACAGTTGTCCCCAACTTACCACCACCAGCACAGCAATCAGCAAGAACTTATTTGCAAAATTGCGTAATTTCATATATCTTAATTATATTATGGCAGAACAAGAAAAAAGTAAAGCATTGCAAGCCGCATTAGCGACAATTGAAAAAATTTACGGGAAAGGTGCAATCATGAAAATGGGCGACGGGCCAGTTGTCCGCAACGTCAAAGTCATTTCGACTGGTTGCTTAACCCTTGACTATGCGTTAGGTATTGGCGGGATTCCTCGTGGCCGTATCACAGAAATTTACGGGCCAGAATCCAGCGGTAAAACGACCGTTTGTTTACACGTCGTTGCCGAAGCTCAAAAAATGGGTTTGACTTGTGCGTACATCGACGCCGAACAAGCACTTGACCCAATTTACGCCGAAGCTCTTGGCGTTAACGTTAAAGACTTAATTATCAGCCAACCCGACAGCGGCGAACAAGGTTTAGACATTGCCCATAAGTTAGTTGAATCGGGCTGTGTCGACTTGATTATTATTGATAGTGTGGCAGCATTGACTCCCCGTGCCGAAATCGACGGCGACATCGGCGACGCTCACATTGGTTTGCAAGCCCGCTTAATGAGTCAAGCTTTGCGTAAATTAACACCGATTATCAACAAGACGGAAACTGCTTTGGTATTCATCAACCAATTACGTGAAAAAGTTGGTTTAATGATGCCGGGACAAAATCCCGAAACAACACCAGGTGGTAAAGCATTAAAGTTCTATTCATCAATGCGTTTAGACGTCCGTCGTATCGGTAGCGTCAAACAAGGCGACGAAGTCATCGCAAACAAAACCAAAGTTAAAGTGGTTAAAAACAAATTAGCATCACCATTCAAGATTGCCGAATTTGAAATTACTTTTGGTAAGGGTATTTCTAACGAAGGTTGTATTTTAGACCTCGCCATCGCAAACGACATCATTCAAAAAGCTGGTAGTTGGTTCTCGTACCAAGGCGAACGCATTGCCCAAGGTAAAGAAGCTACCAAGGCATGGTTAGACAGCGACCCGAAAATTAAGGAAGACATCTTGAACCAAGTCAAAGCAACTATGACGAAAAGCAACATTGCCCCAGTTGAAGAAAACTAATATTGTTCGGGCAAATCGTTAATGATTAGTAGAATATCCCCTTTGGTGAGCCACTGGGGATATATTTTTTTGGCACTTTCACGGTCGGGGACGTAAGCAACTGCCCCGTGCCACCCGTGTAAACCTTTGACAAAAGCTGGACGGTTGAGTTCGCCCACCACAATCACGGCATCGGCAACCGCTTTCAACTGTTCGCAAAAGTCCGCATGAGCTTGTGCCGTATTTGTTCCTTGTTCCACAAAACCAGGCGTCTGCACGACTTTGCGAGTCGGGTAATTTTTAATCACGTCCAAAGCACTTTCCGCACTTGCTGGATTGGCGTTGTAGCTGTCATCAAAGATAATAATTCCGTTCGGGGCAACAATTTTTTCTAAACGGTGCGGTGTCGGTTGCAAAGCTAACGCCACTTGTTGAATTGCATCTTCATCGACCCCCAACCGCCGAGCCAGAGCAACCGCCATTTGTAAGTTCTTTTGTTGGTGCTTCCCTAACAACGACGTCGGCAACCATGTTTGTTCCGCCATTTTAATCAACACTTTGTCGGCACGTTCCACCGCACAACACCAAGCATTATCGCCGTCCGTTACCGCAATCCCACCACTCGGCAACATGGCAAACAATTCGCCTTTGGTTTTCGCCACCGTTGCCATGTCCCCAAACGTTGCTAAATGGCAAGCTCCAATACTGGTGATAATCCCGTGGTGCGGTTGTAACAATTCACACAACTCACGAATTTCACCCTGCCGTCTTGCTCCCATTTCCATAATCAAAACTTGCGTGTCCGCACGTAAATGTTCGTTCACCGTCCGTGCTAATCCTAGTGGGGTATTAAAACTTGACGGACTTGCCACGACCCGATATTTGGTTTTTAACAATTCCGCCAGTATGTTTTTCACCGAAGTCTTACCATAACTGCCCGTAATTCCAATTTTGATTAAGTCGGGACGACGGCGTAAAATCCGTTTGGCTCGTCGCAAATAATACCGCTGGACCATTTTTTCGTAAGGTTGCAACAACCAATTTGCCCCCGCCACTGTGCGAGTTAAACATAACCACGGTAACCCCAACCCACACACAACTAACACCCACACCACCACTCGCAACCGTTTGAGCCGAGCTGTGTTTTGAGCTGTCCCGTGCGTTGTTTTTCCCATCAAAGTCCCATAGTCATGGTTGCGGTAACCACTTAACTGCATCTTATATAATAATTCACCCAAACTGCGACGCATCTCATTGCACCTCACGGTCTAAAAAACGCAAGACATCACCGATAAAACGAGCATAATTTTCCAAGTAAGCAAAATGACCTTTGCCACGATAAATTATGGTTTGTGCCTGTGGCACGCAAGTTTGCCAACGCCGTAATTCCGTCAGCGGAGTTGCCCGATCACGACTGCCCCACACCAGCAAAGTTGGAGCAGTAATTTGCCGAGCTTCCCAACTCAAATCACGGTGGATAATGTTTTGGAAAGTCCGTTTCCCGTTGGCATCTAACTTACGATAATCTGCACTGCCACCCTGTACCCGCCAACCCAAACGCCGACAAAATTTATACCAACGAATCTTACAGCGAACCCACCACGACGGACGGACTGGCAAACCTGCCCCACCCGTAAGTATGATGTGCGTAAATAATTGCGGGTGGCGAGCATTTAACAAAGCCACTAACCTTGCCCCAAACGAATGAGCAATGACAACGCAACGAGTAACTGCCTGTTGTTGTAAATAAGCATCGACATCGTCGACGTAATTTTCCAAAGTATAAACTTCACACGGCGGACAAGGTAAACTCGGTGTCAACACCCGACAATCTGCCCGTTGAGCAAAATATTGACTAATGGGAGCAAAACTATCCGCATTACCGCCCCAGCCGTGCAAAAACAAAAACGTCCGCATAATGTTATATATGAACTAACATTAACGGACGTTTGTTAAATATTTTTTTAAGTCTTAACGAGCTAATTCAGTTTGTTGACAACTTTGTTCAACCAATACGTTTTGTTTCAAAGCTTTTTTGTTAACTTCAATCATTTTTGATTTACGTGCAGCTTTGTTTGCCAAGGCAACCATTTGACTGGTTACTTCCATGTTGTTCAAAACGCCTGACTCCATCAAGTTTTCACATTGTTCTTCGTTTAATTCAAACTTTGCCATAATTTTCAAAATTCTCCTTTTTTTTGATAACCCATTATCCCACATTCGACCAGCAAAAGTCAATAGTGGTTTTTGTCAAAAACTTACATTCCGGCAACAATAAGTTCGGCAACTTTTTCTTCTTCAAGTACTACTTCGTTGTTAGCTTTCACATGTTCGTGGTGAAAACCATCTTTCACAAATTTAGTCAATTTTGGCGAAATCACATCAGGAATTACGCCATTATCCAAAGCGTCAATGAAACTTTCGTTAACGTTTTCAAAATCTAGTTGTTCTGCCACTGCTCTTTTTTTATCTTTCACTTTTTGTGCCTTGCAAGAATACTTACTAAATTCCTTGGCTTTTGATAATTTCTTAAAATGTTTTGCTACTTTTGGACTTCTCATGTTTACTCCTTTTTTGATTAAAAGACTATTTTAGCATGTTTAATTTTAATGTCAACCCCCCCTATTTTTTCTGGTTAACAACAAACTCGCCATTATAAAACGGTTGCAAAGCGAAAGGACTGACTGTTTCACCCGCTCGAAATTTTCGCATCGCTTCATCAACATCTAAACGTTCAGTTAAGGCAATCACGGGAATTTTTTGTGCATAAGCAAATGCTTTGGCAACGGCTAAGCCGACCCGAATCCCTGTCCATGACCCTGGACCAGTAACAACCGCCACTGCATCAAACTTTGCCACGCCGAGTTCACTAATTAAGCGGTTAACATTTTTATCATGCTGGCGTTGTTCATCGCAAGTTTTGGTAACCGTAACCACCCCGTCCACCGCCAAAGCCACCACTAACTGGGTTTGCGTACTATCCAATAATAACAAATTCACGATTGCCGTTCTCCTTCACCGTAATTTTAATTTGAATTGCGTTAGGAATTTGCAATTCATTTGGCCATTCAATAAAGACATAATTACCCGCCACACACAAATCTTCCAAACCGATACTCTGCATCACACTTGCCAAAGATTGCTTGCCATTTTCCCACAAGCGGTATAAATCAGCATGGAAAATATTTTCCGCATACTGGTTAATAATGGTGTAAGTTGGACTTGCTGGTAAAGCTTGTGGACACAACGTGCGGACAACTTCACCGACGAAAGTCGTTTTGCCTGCCCCCATTGCACCCGACAATAAAACAACACCGCCGTTACTTTGTTGTAGACGGTGGGCAAGTTGTCGAGCTAACATCGTTGTCTTGCGACGGTTCATGCTTGATTATATCAGTTTTTGTCGGCGGTGCAAAGCGACTAATCGCCGCCAACGTAAAAACCAAACAAGCAACAATAATGTAGTAGATGTGAAACCGCACTACATAGCTGGTTAACAACAAAATGATACCCGCAAAAACCAAACCTTTGGTGCGTTCCCGAGCAAAAGCTCTCCGCCACAAATCACGCAGAACAACTCGCCAGTTGCGACGTGGTTTTTTGGGAGCTGTCCGCCAGTCATGCCAAAATTTACGTCCCGCTGTCAGCTCATAGATTATGTTAATGGCGACGGCAAAAAACATTGCCCAACCCCAGTTACGGAACAATAATTGACCAACAATAAAGATGAAAAAACCCCGCACAAAAATATTCAATAAATAAGCAGTACGATTCATAAATTTATTATTGACAACAGGGGTTGAACATTGCATAATAACTCAATTTTTATTGCGTTGAAAACCGCAAAATTAAACAAAAAAAGGTAGGGTTTTATGCAGTGGCAAAATTCACAGGAGAAAAAATTATCGAACTAAAAAACGTCGTAAAAATCTACGACAAGGAAAAGGCCGTAGATGACGTTTCCTTATCCATTAAAAAAGGAGATTTCGTAACCATTTTAGGTCCATCAGGTTGTGGCAAGACAACGATTTTACGTATGATTGCTGGGTTCGAACAACCAACCGCCGGAGCGATTTATTTGGAAGGTGCGGACGTTACTTCCGTTCCCCCTTATAAACGCAACATCAATACCGTCTTTCAAAAGTACGCTTTGTTCCCACACTTGAACGTGTTTAACAACATCGCTTACGGTTTGAAATTAAAGACTGTTCCCGATGCAAGTGCCAAAAAAGGTTACCGCTTGCTCAGTCAGCAAGAAATTAACGACAAAGTTAACCGTGCTTTGCGTATGGTTGACTTGGAAGACTACGGACACCGTGATATTGACAGTCTTTCCGGTGGTCAACAACAACGTATTGCGATTGCTCGTGCGATTGTTAACGAACCAAAAGTTTTATTATTAGATGAACCATTATCCGCACTCGACTTAAAAATGCGAAAAGAAATGCAAATCGAATTACGTCGTTTGCACAAAGAATTAGGGATTACCTTTATCTACGTTACACACGACCAAGAAGAAGCCATGACCATGAGTGATACCATTGTCGTCATGCGAGATGGTCAAATCCAACAAGTTGGTACACCGAAAAAAATCTATGACGAACCACAAAATGCTTACACCGCCGACTTCATTGGCGAAAGTAACATTATTTCGGGTAAAATGGTAAAAGACAATTTAGTCGAATTCTTTGGCCACCAATTCCCTTGTTTAGATAAAGGATTCAAACCGAACGAACCAGTTGATATTGTTGTGCGTCCCGAAGACGTAAAAATCAGCAACAAAGACGCTCAATTTGAAGGTACGGTTATGAACGTAGTTTTCAAAGGAACATTTTACGACATTACGGTTGTTTTGGACAACTACGAATTATCGGTTAAGAACACGAAAGCATACACCGTTGGCGACAAAATCATGATGAGCATTGCTCCCGACGGAATCCACGTTATGCCGAAAGAAGCAATTACCAACGAATACAAAACCGAAATTATTGGCGAAAATACAATTACGATTGGCGATGTCGACTTCGAGTTTATTCCTACGGCAGGTGAAACTTATGAAAAAGGCGACAAAGTCATTGCAACGATTGACTTTGACAAGATTGAATTAACAGACGACGAAAACGAAGGACAAATCAGCGGTAACATCACCGACATGATTTATAAGGGCAAATACTACCAAGTTAAAATTTGGTTAGATAATGATACAGCGTTAATCGTGGATACGCCGTACGACTGGAACACCGACGACCGAGTTGGTTTAGTAATTAAAAAAGCAGATATTAAGGTACGCCACGATGAAAAAGATTAACTTTAATTCACGCAGTTTATTTGCCCTTCCCTATTTAATTTACATGTTCATTTTCGTTGTTGTGCCGTTGTTTATGCTCCTCGGTTACGCATTCTTCGGCAATGGCAACTTCTCCTTTGACGAAGTTTCCGCTTTCTTCACCGACAGCAGTCAATGGGCGACAATCGGCCGTAGTCTACGTATCGCCTTAACCGCCGCTTTGGCTTGCATCTTAATCGGTTTCCCTTTGGCTTACATCATTGCTAAAATTCGTTCTAAAACCGCTCAATACATGGTTTTAATGGCTTTGGTAGCTCCAATGTGGATTAACGGTTTGTTACGTACCATCGCCTTGAAAGATTTAGCAACTTTAATCCATTTCGGCACAGGTGAAACCTTGCTTACTTTGGGTTTAATCATTGACTACCTACCTTTCATGTTAATGCCAATCTACTTAGTCATTACCGGGATTCCAAAGTCTTACTTAGAAGTTAGTGCCGACTTAGGTGCTTCACCATTGATTACTTTTGTCAAGGTTGTTTTGCCTTTGTCAATGTCTGGGATTATCAGCGGTTTCTTGATGGTATTCACCCCTGCCGTCTCCACTTACTACATGAGTGAATATCTCGGCGACCAAAGTACCTTCATGATTGGCGAACAATTAAACACCATGTTCACCAAAGACAACAAATCAGGTGCTGCCGTAATTGCTTTGGTCTTACTTGCTTTGGTTGGCTTGTCAGTCTTCATTGCGAACCGTTTATCACGTATCGGTAACAACAAAAAAGAAGGAGGTCTTGCATAATGGGTTTGACGTTTGTTTTCTTAGTCATGGCAATCGTATATTTGCCAATTCTGTTACTCGTTTTCTTATCATTTAGCGACGGCTTAGAATTTTACGTACAATTATTTACTACCACAGAATACATGACCGCTATCGGTAACACACTTTTGATTGCCGTTGTAGCGTCTTTCATCGCCACAATTATTGCCACAATGGCAGCGACAGGTATTTTGTACTTAGGTAAACGTACCCGTGCCATCACCATGGCAGTCAACCAACTACCTGTCATCAACGCCGACATCGTAACTTCATTTAGTTTGGTTTTGCTTTTCGTCGGTTTAGGTATGACTAATCTCGGCTTGCTCAAATTACTTTTGGCACACATCTTGATTGCTCTACCTTTCTGCTTACTCACAATTTTACCCAAAATGCGTCAGTTAGATGCAAACTTAATCGACGCTGCGTTAGACTTAGGTGCTTCACCGTTCAAAGCTTTTACCAGCGTGATTGTGCCACAATTAGTCCCTGCCATGATTCAAGCGTTCCTACTCGGGTTCACTTTGTCATTGGACGACTTCGTGATTACGCAATACAACAACAGTGGCGTTGCCACGATTTCTACTGTCGTTTACGGAGCAATCAGTCGTCGTGATATTCCCGACGCTTTCAAAGCCCTAACCACCATTATCTTCATCGTAATTTTGTTAGTGTTGGTAGTCATGAACTTAAATGCAGCACGTATCCGCAAAGGCATTAAATTAAACAAAAAAGTGATTGCCGGTATTTTGGCAGGGATTTTGTTACTTACCGGAGCAGGTGTTATTCCTGTCATCGTAACCAACTTAACGCCACGTTCATTAGTTTTGAAAGTTTACAACTGGGAAGACTACATTGAAACCAGTTTGTTAGACGACTTCACCGATTACTACCGTGAACAACTTGCCGACCAAGGTGTCAAAGACGCCGACAAATTTAGGATTGAATACCACACTTTTACGGACAACGAAGAACTATACAGCAAAATCAACACGCAACACGCCGACTACGATTTGATTTTCCCGTCCGAATACATGGTCGAAAAAATGGCAACCGAGGGCTTACTTCAACCAATTAACGGAAGCCGTATTACCGAACCAATGGACGGAACAATTTTGGCACGTACATCAGCTTTCACAACGGTCTACGACCAAGACAACAATCCTGTTGCCGACCAAGTTTGGGCAATCCCTTACATGATTGGTACGGTCGGAATCATGTACGATACTTCGGTTATCACCAAAATGCAAGACGAAACTGGACTTGACATTGACGACTTTGAAACCATGTTAGCCGAATATGGTTTTGGTATCTTGTTTGGCGAAGGCGAATCCACCAAATACAGCGGACGTATCACCATGAAAAAATCAGCTCGTGATTCAATCGGAATTGCCATGATTTACAGCGAACAACGTAAATCAAGCACCCACAAAGTTAACGACGCCGAATATTATTTGCCACAAATTATTGACGAAGACTATGACAACACCATGTTGGAAGAAATCTTAAACATGGACGGCGATTACTCGATTGACGCTGCACGTGCCGTTTTAATGGAACAAATCCGTACTATGCACCCCGTTTACGAAAACGATAACGGTAAAAAATCTTTCATTGACCCTAACAACGATGACTTTGCTTACGGTTTGTTTTGGAGTTGTGATGCTGGTATCGCTATGTGGGAAATGGACGAAGCAAACGCCGACAACGAAGACTTTGAAAATCCATTACGTTTCTACGCACCTAACGGTACCAACTTATGGACAGACAACTTTGCAATTCCAACCTATGCGAAAAACACCGACGCAGCTTACGAATTCATTAACTTCATGTTAAACCACGAAAATGCAGCCGTTAACACCGATTACGTCGGCAGTCAAATGATTGCTGTCGGTGATGCAATCGACGACTTAAAATACGGCGAAGACGGTTATGGCGTTCCCGAACCAGGCGTTATTTACGACATTTTTGACCAAGAAACCAACTACGCTTGTACAATTTTCCCAACCGAAGACAATATTACTTATTCGGCAATCATGCACAACTTTGACGCCAAGAAAGAAAAAGCTGTCAACAGCTTAATGGTTGACGTCCAAAACAAAGCAGCCCAACTCACCGAGGAAGCAGGCACCAGCGTAAACTGGTTCTTAATCGTTATCGCCGTGTTAATCGTGGCAACCTTACTGTGGTGGTTAATCTACAAACTAACCCACCGCCGTCCACGCTTCACGCCAACCCCACTCCTCCCCAACCAACAAGCATAACAAAAAAAAGACGCACCAAGCACGGTGCGTTTTTTTATGAACATTGACAGTCAGCTTATTTTCTTTTTTTGCTTTTTTTCTTACTGTCCACGGTGGCAAAAACCAAGCCCGCACTGGCAAGTGCAAAAATCGGGAATAGCCAACCCATTACATTAGCAACAATGCTTGAACCGTTCGTAACTTTGTTACCAAATAGTTCGGTTGTTTCAAAATTGCTGTTCGTAAATTGGTTCACCAACAAAGTAATGACTGCCAAAATACCAATGACTAACAAACTAACCGCCAAGACTTTTTCCACGTTTTGCAATTTCAAAACTTTCAAATCGTCCAAAATTGCTACTACCAACGTGATAACGGCAACCGCCAAAGCCATAATCACCAAGACACGTAACGCTACAATCCAGAACGGATTGAAGTCTTTCACTAACGCCTCCATGTCTTCCAAGTCTTCAAACAAACCTACTGTTTCGCTCGTCGACGCATTAGCAATCTTCAAGGTATAAACTAATGGTGCAACCAACAACGGTAAACCTGTTAAAAGACCCACAGCTAAGCCGATGTACTTTAACACTTTTTTTAACATTGTTTTTTCTCCTTTTAATAATCTATGTTAGATATAACATACGAAATCAATTTTGAACAACTTTTTTTAATTGACGGTGGCCTTTAATCATCATAAAAAGTGCCATGGCAATCGCAAAGATAATCACAACTGCTCCCGTGATTGCCAGCAAAATTTGGCGGAATAGCGGACTTTCCGTTGTTCCAAACGTAGTTAGCATGGTAGTTTCTAACGTGAGCATGGACACACAAGCGGAAATCAAAGTGATAATTTTCGCACTCGAATAAACGGGACTTTGGTATTTGCGATAGCGGATTAAATTGATGATGGCAAAAGTAAAGGTAACAAACGTATAAGTAGCCATGGCGATGGTCGTAATCATGTGGTGTTGGAAAGTTGCGTCCCAATAGACAATTAAGAACACCATCACTGCCAGTGTCAAATTCATTAACAACAGCAACCACCCGCTAGCGATATATTTTTTAATTTCGACTGCCGTAACTTCATTAGCTTGATATTTGCGAGTATATTTGAGCAAGAAAAATCGCATTAAACCTAACAAGATGTAGTAGCCCGCCAACGTGTAAAACCAAAACGAACGGTAAAAAATTCCCAAACCGAATTGCAAAATACCAAACGCCAAATTCCAAACCAGTGAACCATACAGCGAAGCATTCATTCGCAAACGCACATCACTCGACCAACGTTGCAAAAATTGATTTGATTGCTTAAAATTACGCCAAAACTTAACCAGCCGTGGCAGGCGGAAACACAGCACCAATAATTCGTAAAACGACAACAAGTAAGCCACTATCGCCCAAACCGATGCTGGACTTAAAAAAACCAACGCCAACACCAAAGCCACAACCGAAATCGGCAGTAACAAAATCATTACTGCCCAGTGTGGATATAACAAAGCTAACCCAAATTTTTTCCAACTCATTGCAACACCAATTCCAGTTTACGCCATACTTGAATTAAACTAAACTGGTTTTTGCTAAAATTACTTTGCTACCAAAACCAATGCCAAAACTAAACAATACACCACCAACCGCACTCAATAAAACATGCATCAACCCCGCATTCAAAGGCGTAACCAACGGAATCATCATAAACATCAACATACCAATCCCCATTGACAACAATAAAGACAACCACAGCTTTTGTTTGGCAATCACGCTCGCCAAAATGTAAATTGCCACAAAGATAGCAACTAACGCAATTTTAGCCAACAAACACAAGCAAATATTGCCCGCCGTTACACCGTCCAAAGTAAATGGTAAACCTGCAATCGCCCCGCCAAACATCGCACCAACGAAGAAAGCCACCAACATGCTTGCCCCAGCAAAGAAACAAGCAATCGTTTTTGAAAGTACATAATCGCCTTTTTTTGCACGCACCGTGAACAAGTTTTTCACATAACCACTGCGGAAATCATCACCCACGAAAAGACAAACAAATACCGACATAACAAAGAACAACAGATTGATATTGCACATGCTGGTAAGACCCATACTCATGCTTTGCGAGTTACCACTCACCGAGCCGATAATTTGCCACACGTTATCAAAACCTTCCATTACTGTTTCAACACCAGTTTGCGGGTCAACTGTTACCGTACCGTCCATCATCGTCGTCATCAC
The DNA here is from genome assembly GCA_017623705.1 of Clostridia bacterium. Classification (GTDB taxonomy): domain Bacteria; phylum Bacillota; class Clostridia; order Christensenellales; family UBA1242; genus RGIG8050. The sequence continues at coordinate 21,548 of JAGAOQ010000018.1, forward strand.
CAAAATTAAGACGGGCATGACCAAACTAATTCCCACCATGATGTAGTACAACGGCGAAGTCATCATGCGACGAAAATCAACGCCTAACATACTGCTCAACTTTTTCATCTATTTACCCTCCTTACGTGCCATCAAGTTAATGTAATATTCTTCCAACCCAATTTTGTCAGTTTTTAATGCCGTAACAATAATCCCTTGTGCGTATAAATACTTAACCACACTTTCCGCACTTTCAGCATCGTAAACCCGCAAAAACTCTTGCTGTTCATCGGTTAAGACTTGCTTGTATTGCTTTTCCAAAACCGTTTTCGTGGTGGCCAAATCTTTGGTTTGCAACGCAACAAATGTCGGGCAACTGCGTTCCAATTCATCGGCAGTCATTTCGACCACCATTTTACCATGTCGCATAATACCGTAATGTGTTGCTACTTTTTCCAGTTCGCCCAAGATGTGTGACGAAATTAAAACCGTCGTACCTTTGCGGGCAACATCGACCAAAATTTCTCGCATGATTCGCATGCCGTCCGCATCTAAACCGTTAATCGGTTCGTCCAAAACCAGCAACTTCGGTTGCCCTAACAAAGCCATGGCAATCCCAACCCGTTGCTTCATACCAAGTGAACAATTTTTGTATTTGTTCCCCGCCGCTCCTTCCATACGCACCAAAGTCAAGACTTCACGCACAGCATCAGCTTTGTTTGGCAAAGACAAGTTCGTCGCTTGAATCATCAAGTTGTTCCACACCGTTAAAGCGGGAAAACACCCGGGACTTTCAATCAGCACCCCAATGCTTGACCTTACTGCGGCGTCCGTGTAGTCTTTGCCGAATAGCTTGATTGAACCACTTGTCGGGTGAATTAAGCCACAAATAATTTTTTCGGTTGTTGATTTCCCGCAACCGTTTTCCCCGATAAAGCCATAAATTGCTCCCACCGGAACAGTCATTTGCAACCCAGCCAACGCTTGTTTTTCGCCGTAATTTTTTGTTAAGTTACTAATTTCAATCGCATTCATCTTGCTCTCCTAATACACATCACTTTTGTTCAGGATATATGTTCCCACTAAATTATAAATCACAGTCCAAACTGCCGAACACAAGCCACAAACCACCACCGACAACAAGTTACTGGATAAGCACGCATACACGGACGAACCGTACAAGAAAAGATTTAAGACGGCAGAATTACCCACTAACCCAGCCACACCAATGATTAAAATTCCCGTCCCAAAGAAAAACGACAACATAATCGAAATCCAAAAATGTTTGCGGAAAATAATATTGATTAGCACGTACAAACTCGCCCAGCCAAAACTCATGAGCAATTTACCCAGCAAAGCACAAACCAATGACCCAAAGTTCACACTAAACGATAAACCAACCAGCAAACCAGCCAACACTGTCCCCAATAAATAAGTTAGACACATGGTTGCCATGGCGAACGCACAAGTAATGGTTTTGCTCATCACGTAGTCTTGTTTTTTGGCGTGCGTCGTAAACAACTGTTTAACGTAACCGCTCTTGTAGTCATGACCGATAAAAATGGAAACCATAATTCCGCCAAAAATAAAAACCATGTTCATGTTAGCGTACTGCCCAATCGTTTCAATCACGTATAACGGATTTGCAACGGCAATCGCTTCCCAGACGTTAGTAAACAACGGAGCGGTTTGACTGCCTTCCATACCCGTTGTCCCGATAATCATGGCAGGAATAATCGCTGCAATCGCCAAAAAGATGTACCACAACGGCGTATGCAACAAGCGATAAAAATCAACCGCTAACATACCTTTCAAACGTTGAAAACTTTTGTTCCCCATCTCACTGCCCCTCCTTTTGCGTCATGACTTCCAAATAGTATTCTTCTAAGCCAACTTTGTTTTGCTTAATTTCACTCGGCACAATGTGATTGTCCAGTAAGTATTTGGTTACCGCTTCCACGTCTGCCACATCATAGACCCGCACATAACCTTGTTCACAACGCACATTTGCGTACTGCTTGCGTAAAAGTTCACAAGCTTTTTCTGCCTCAGCGACTTTGTACGCAATGAAAATTCTTGCTCGGGCGTCCATTGCTTGTGCAGTAATTTCTTGCACCATACACCCCTGCCGAATAATGCCATAGTGCGTCGCAATTTTTTCTAACTCGCCCAAGATGTGCGACGAAATCAGTACGGTACAGTGATAATTTTGCGTAATGTCGACCAAAATTTCTCGCATCATTTTCATGCCGTCCGTATCCAGTCCGTTAATCGGTTCGTCCAAAATCAACAAAGCCGGACTGCCCAACAAAGCCATGGCAATGCCGACCCGTTGTTTCATACCGAGTGAACACTTCTTAAATTTTAATTGAGCATGTTCCTGCATTTTTACAATGCGTAACACACGTTCGATTTCAGCATCAATATCGGTAATCCCCAAATTCAAGGCCTGCATTTTCAAATTCGTGTAGATACTTGAATTAGGAAAACAGCCCGCATTTTCAATTAAAGCCCCTACTTTCATGCGTAAATCGGCGTCAGTATAATCTTTGCCGAACAATTTAATACTGCCCCCGTCCTTAACCAAATGACCGCAAATAAGTTTTTCCGTCGTCGACTTCCCGCTACCATTTTCTCCAATGAAGCCGTAAATTGCCCCCATCGGGACAGTCATGTTTAAGCCGTTCAAAGCGTGCATACCACGGAAAGATTTTTTCAAATCCCTAATTTCGATTGCGTTCACGGATACCCCCTTTTTGATTATTCCAACACTTGACTATTTAATCAAATTATTTTACAACATAATCAAAAAAAGACCCGCAACAAAAAACCAGTTTTTGTCGGGATAATCACAGGAGTTACTCATGAACACAAAAAACAATTCACGCTACAAAACCAGCAGTCAAAAAATTGAAGACGCTTTCCTTTCTTTAATCCACAAACACAAATACGAGAGCATTACCATCTGCCAAATTTGCGAACAAGCCCACATCAACCGCAGTACCTTTTATACGCACTACGACGACATCAACGACTTAATCATCAAAATTGAAAGCAACTTTGCGAATTGTATGGCAAAAATTTTCCACTACGGAACTCGTCAAACGCACGAAGCTTTTATCGAAATGTTTACTTTTATTCGTAATCATCAAGCATTTTACAAAGCATTTTTGAACATACCGTATGCCACGCTCGCCGAGTCGAACACCAAAACTGCCGTGCTGTCCAACATCGAAAATCTTAAAACCAATGACTTATCGGGTTTTGCCTTGTACTACCGAGCTAGTTTCTTCGGTGCAGGTATTAAAGAAATGTGTCGTTTATGGCTAGCGAGAAATTGCCAAGAAACACCCGAGCAAATGGCAACGTTATTATTGGCAGAATATGCTCACCGTGAACGCTAATTTTAGATTAAACCTAATTGAATATCACGTTCAATTGCTTTGCTTTCGTTGACAACGTTGGCAACAGTTTCCGCCGCTTTGTACAACAAGCATTCAAATTCAAAAGCTATGGCGTCCGTATCAAGTTCCAACTTGTTGGCTTTTTCTGTTGTAATTAACATGTTCGGTGTCACTGTGCCTAACTTATCAATCACAGCGTGATGTTGTTGATAGTATTGATAGTCGTTCAAATCCGACCAACGTTGGTAGAACTTACTGCCCGTACTTGTCAGCTTTTTCCAACGATTCGGTGCATTTTTCGCCAAGATACCGTCTGGACTAACGACTGCGTTCATATTATCCATGCTGTAATTATTAAAGAAAGTTTGACGCTTCACCTTATCCCGCCACAAGTCAGCATTTGTTTCCAAACCGATTTCGGTACTGCCCCGTTCTACACCCAAAAACGTCATCGCATTTACCACCCGATCACGGAACAACTGGTCATAGTTCAAAGCGTTACGTTCGTCAGTTTTGATAATCCCTTTGGAAAAGAAATCATCAGCTTGATAATCCAAAGTCATGTTAATGTAAGCACGGACAAGATTTTGTTCGTAGTAGCTACGGACAGCATCAAACTTTGGCGATTCTTCGACGTACTTTTTGATGTAGCTCAAAGTTACACCGACATGAGCCCGTTGCGAACTAAACTTTTTCAAAGCTTGTGTTTGGTTAAAAACTTGTTCTAAATAATTTGCCAGCCAAAAAGTATCCCGAGTATGGAACGGCAAAAAGTTTTTCTTGTAGTAATTGACATTTTTTTGTACTGGCGTAAGATTTTTCAAATTAGCATTGATATATTCTTGATTCGGGAAAAGACCATACAAACAATCGTCCAACAATTTGTTGACACGTAAATGTTCTTGATGAAAAGTATTCGGCACAACTTGATTGAGTTTCATAAGCATCTATTATAAGCTAGTAATTTGGTAAAGTCAAGGCGAGTAACGACTTAATTTTGCGTACGCCCTTGCTCTTGATTGTTCAACAACAATAATTGATTATTGCACGTCGCATCAATGTATTCGTAAGTTTTACGTTGCAATTTGCAGTTCAAATCCAAAGCTTTGCCCGCCGAAATTTTCATGTTTTCCGTAGCTGTTCCCACCGCATCAATCACAGGACGATGATTTTGATAATACTTGTACTCATAATCCTGCATCCACAAATTTAACAAATCAAATTCTTTGTTCACAAAATCTTCCCACGCATAAGGGTCTTGACGGGATAAAGCAATCCGTTCTTCCTTATTCAAAAGACTCGGGTGCGAAGTTTCCAACTGGTTAAAAAACGTTTTGCGTAAAACTTGTCTAAACCATAAGTCCCGATTCTTTTCCAAAAACATTTCCGCATCTAAGGATCTCATACCCAACATTTTCATTGACTTAATGACATCATTGCGGAAAAGAACGTCGAAGTTTTCATTATTTTCCCGAGCATTGATTTTTTCTTGACTCGGCAAAACCAAACTGTTTGGTTGCGGTTCGTTCAACCAGTCGTTGATAAACCCTTTCATGATGTTGCCTTCGTATTCACAACGTAAAGCATCAAATTTCGGCGAAGTTTTCACATAATCAAGCACGTCATCGAACTCAATTTTGTCGACACGGCGATTGCGACGATGTTTCGCAACTTCCTTCACGTAGCAAGCCAACCAGTTATCATCACGAGTATGGAACGGCAAAAAACTTGCATTGTAAACGAAGTCGAGTTGCTTATCATTCAAAGAAATCCAGTTCAAACTTTCCATGGCAAAATCTTCGCTCGGGAAAAATTTAGCAATTTCATGATCCAAAACGAACTTATTTTTTTCTTCGTGCAAACGACAGCTTAATTGTTTAATGTTACTCGCCAAAAATTTTCTTAACTTCATGAGTACCGATCCTACTTATCTTTCAATTCCAGCATCTAGTGTGTGTGGAGCAATGACAGTTTTATTTTCAAACAAATCACGGTTATTAGCGTGTAATTCAGGCAAAGCAACTTTGTACCATTCGCCCAAACCAGCCAACTCAATATTTTTCATCATCGCAGTGTAAGAAGACATTTTCATGGCATGGTTAACTTTACCATATTTTTTTACAGCGTTGCCATGAGCTTTGAAATATTCGTAATCACGCAAATCAGTCCACGTTTTCTTTAACATGTTTTCATTCTTTTCAAATTCACGCCATTCAACTGGGTGCACATCGTTCATAATCTTACGTTCATTTTCGTTGGTTAATAAACCGCTAAAATTGTAAGCATTTGCGAAACTAATCGCACGGGTTTGTGGACGCCACAAGTCAGCATTGATTTCCAAACTTGCTTCAACGACATCTTGATTCAAGTTCAAAACGCCCATTGCTTTCACAACACGATCACGGAATAACACATCATAGTTGTTGTCATAACGTTCACTTGCTTTGGTGTTCGGGCAAGCACAGAAATCACCGTTGCGAGTATCTTGTGCCAAACCGATGTAAGCTTTAATTAAATTTTGTTGGTAAGCTTGACGTTTTCCGTTAAATTTTTGTGAAGTAGCCACGTACTTGCGAGCAATATCCATACGCTTGCAAATTGCTTTTTCGGTGTCCAAATCAGTACCATTAGCGTTTTGTTTGCTTAAATAGTTAGTTAAAGCTTTTTCGACATATTGAACTAACCAAGGGTTATCGTTCGTGTGGAAAGGTAAATATTTAGCAATAACTTCTTTGGCATCTTTGTCTTTGTGTAAAAGACTGCGTAAATTTTTGTCGAGTTCGCCCCCCTTGGCGAAGATCACATCAAGTAGTTGATCCAAGATGTTAAAATACTTTTTTTCATTCTTACGCAAATGAATTTGATTAAATTTTGCTGATAATTTTTGTTTTAATTTCATGCCCATATTATAAGATGCCCCCACCGCAAAGTCAATACAGCCAACCAAAAATTTTCAACAATTTTTTCCTTACGCATTTTTACTGCGGTTGAGAATGTATTGATCTGAACCATCGGACATATAAATATTTTCGCCGTCCGTCCAAATATGTTCAGCATAAAAACCAGAATCCGAAGTAACCCACTTCTTATCCAACCAAGTATTTGTTGTTTGATCCAAAACATAATGCTCATTATAATTTGAATAGTAAGTATTTGTACCATCGGTCCAAATATATCGACTATCAAAGCTGGTTAAACCAGTCCATGTGATTTTTTCCCAAGTGTTATCTGCACCTAAAACATATTGTGTACTATAATCTGAATAATAAGTATTTTCGCCGTCTGTCCAAATATATTGACCATATACTAGAACAAAATCACCCTGCCATACGACATCTTCCCATTCCATGGTTGCTTTGTTTAATTTATATTGCGTATAATCACCAGAAGAATAATAGGTATCTTGTCCGTCCGTCCAAATTTCACTCGCAGTAATAGTTTTATTCCATTCAACCGCTTCCCATGTTTTGGTTGCTTTGTTCAATTTATATGAACCAGAATATTCAAGATAAGTTTCAACACCATCAGTCCAAATATATTGACCAGAAAATTCTATTGCATTACCACTTAATCCCTGCCAAGTAATTGGTTCCCATGTACGAGTATTTGACGCTAAAACAAAATGCTTACCCGACTCAGAATAGTATGTATTTATACCATCGGTCCAAATATTATTTTCTGCTCTAAAATTTCCTTTTAGCCCTTTCAGCACCGCAGGAACCCAGTTTTTGATAGTTTTATCAAAAGTAAAATGCATATTATTATAGTAAAAATATTGTTTTCCATTATGCGTCCAGATATTAACACCCCATGCAGGTATCCGCTTTTGATTGTATTCAAATTGAATACTTGACCATTTTTTATTCGCTTTGTCTAAAATATAATTATCATTATTACTACAAAAATAAATATCATTGCCGTCCGTCCAAGTATACCTACCACTAAAACTGGTTAAACCCGTCCACGTTACCGTTTCCCATGTGTTATTTTCAACCAAAACATATTGTGTGCTACTAGTCGAATAATAAGTATCTTCGCCGTCCGTCCAAATATATTGACCATTAAAGCTGGTTAAACCTGTCCATGTGATTTTTTCCCAAGTTTCATCTGCACCTAAGACATATTGTGTACTATAATTTGAATAATAAGTATTTTCGCCATCCGTCCAAATATATTGACCATCAAAGCTGGTTAAACCATTCCATGCAATTTTTTCCCAAGTGTTATCTGCACCTAAAACGTATTGATTACTGTTATATGAATAATAAATTTTTTCGCCGTCCGTCCAAACATATTGACCATCAAAGCTGGTCAAACCATTCCACGTAATTTTTTCCCAAGTTTCATCTGCACCTAAGACATATTGTGTACTATAATTTGAATAATAAGTATTTTCGCCGTCCGTCCAAACATACATACCATCAAGATTTTCACACAAACCACCCCATGAAGCTACGGTAAACCAGTCTTTTTCCACCATGTTGGCCACAAATTTGGTATTTTCTTTAATCGTGGTACTGTCTGTCATTTTTTCGCCAACACCGTCAATTTGCCAGCCGTCGAAAGCATGTGTGTCGGTGTCAGGTGCGGTTGGCAAATAAATACTGTTACCTTTTTTGGTAACGTCGATTTTCCAAATTTTACCGTCGACTTCGTAAGACACAACCGCCGACGCAGGGTCCATGTTAATCGTGTTTTGTAAATCACTTACCGCATCGTTCAATTTTTCGTTTTCTTGCGTTAAGTCTTGGTTGTCTTGTGTTAAGTCTTGATTGTCGTGGTCTAAGGTTACGTTCGACAAACCGAAACTAACCGCAAGCAATGTCGAGATTGACGAAATACAAATCGCCAAGAACATTAAAATGATACGGAAAATTTTATTATTCATTTGTTTTTCTCCTTTTTCGCATAATTCCACAGTTAGTATGTGGAACTACTACTAAACGTATAATAGAAAAAAAAAAAAAAAATCAACTAAAAAAAAGTCCGCCGACGATTTTGACGTCATTTGGCGGACTTTTGTACCCAATTTTTACGGGAATAGGTTTATTTTTGTTTGGTTTTCGTGGCTTTCTTATCGGCGGTCGAATTATTTTGCCCCAAAGTTTCTTTAATCGTGGTAAACAATGTCGCCACATTTGCTAAATCGTTCGGCACAATAATTTTAGTTGCTTCGCCGTTTGCCATCACTTTCAAAGCTTCGTAACCTTGTAAAGTCAAATATGATGCGTCGGGTTTGGCTTCCATAATCTTTTCAATCGCACATTTTTGTCCTTCGGCTTCGGTCAACAACGCAATCTTACGAGCTTCTGCCCTTAAAATTTCGGCTTCCTTTTCGCCTTCGGCAACCAAAATCTTACTACGCTTTTCACCCTCTGCCAACAAAATGTTTTCACGACGTTCACGTTCCGCACGCATTTGCTTTTCCATGCTTTCTTGAATTGCTGCCGGTGGCAAAATGTTTTTCAATTCAACACGGTTAACTTTAATGCCCCACGGGTCAGTTGCCGTATCAATAATTTCACGCATCTTCGTATTAACCGTATCACGACTGCTTAAAGTTTCGTCTAATTCCAATTCACCCACAATGTTACGCAATGTCGTAGCGGTCAAATTCTCAATCGCCGACATCGGTCGTTCGATACCATAACTGTACAATTTCGGGTCAACAATTTGAAAGAAAACTACGCTGTCAATTTGCATCGTTACGTTGTCTTTGGTAATCACTGGTTGTGGTTTGAAATCAGCAACTTGTTCTTTCAAACTTATCATCGGCAAAGCACGGTCGATGAACGGCACGATAAATCGCAAACCCGTTCCCAACGTGCGGTGATACTTTCCTAAACGTTCCACAATGACCGCTGTTCCCTGCTTGACAATGCGAATTGATAAAGCAAAAATTACCAATAACGCTGCTCCAATAACAATAATCGCTATTAACCAAGGTTCTAATTCCATTTTTTATGCTCCTTTTTTCTTTTCCGCAACGACGGCTTTAACCACCATTTTGTTGCCTTCAACGCTTTCAATCGTAACTTCGGCGTCTTTTAACAATGCTTCTTCACACAAAGCTGTCCAAACGACGTCATTGATTTTAACCGAAGTTTTACCGTCAACGACGTCCGCCAACAAACGCACTTTCTTACCAAAATACTGGTCGAGATTTGTCGGGACAGTCGGTTTATGCAAAAACTTCTTAACCAAAGGTCGTGTTGCACAAATTGCGATAATCGAAACCACAAAGAACACCAAAACTTGCCAAATCAAATCGACACCGCACGCCGCCAAAATCAAGCAGACAATTCCGCTAAACGAAAAGCAACATGACAAGAAATCGACCGTGAAAAACTCTAATAACAAAGTTGTGGCAATTACAACCGACCAAATGATAATCATTGTTGTTGTCATACTTTATCTTATCAATTTTTTAATGCTTATGTCCACTTTTTTTTTGCTGTAAAGCGTTTATCCGTTCTCGGTATTGAATTGCTAACTCAAAGTTCAAATTTTCGCTGGCGGTATTCATCAACGCCGTTAACTGCTCGACGGTCAAGTCTTCTTCCGCCTGTTTGCTCTGTTCTTTTTTCGTGATATAAAGCGAATTTTTAATCGAACTATAAACGGTTTTTGGCACGATATGATGTTCTGCGTTGTACGCCATTTGAATTTGACGGCGACGTGCCGTTTCGTCCATCGCCGACTTCATGCTCGGCGTAATCTTATTGGCGTACAAAATTACCCGTGCTTTGGCGTTACGAGCTGCCCGTCCGATTGTTTGAATCAAAGCTCGGGTTGAACGGAACAATCCTTCTTTATCCGCATCTAAAATTGCCACCAGTTCAACTTCGGGCAAATCCAAACCTTCACGCAACAAGTTAATCCCCACAATCACATCAAACTGGTCTTGACGGAACGCTGTTAAAATTTCGGTACGTTCCAACGTGTCAATTTCGCTATGCAAGTAACGCACCCGCACTTGATTTTCGGTTAAGAACGCAGTTAAATCTTCCGCCATTTTTTTGGTTAATGTCGTTACCAGAATTTTACCTTTATTTTGAGCTACTGCTCGAATTTCGTTCAACACATCACTAACTTGGTGATCTTTTTCACGCACAATCACAACCGGATCTAACAAGCCCGTTGGACGAATAATTTGTTCCACCACGTTCTCGCCCGCCAGTTCGAGTTCGTAACTTTCGGGTGTCGCCGAAACATAAATACACTGCCCTAAACGTTGGTTAAATTCTTGGAAGTTCAACGGGCGGTTATCGTAAGCCGACGGCAAACGGAAACCGAAATCGACCAACACTTTTTTGCGAGCACGGTCGCCGTTATACATACCACGAATTTGAGGCACGGTAATGTGCGACTCGTCGATGAAAACAAGATAGTCATCAGGGAAATATGACATCAAAGTATACGGCGGTTCACCCGGCTGTCGTCCGTCGAAATAACGAGAATAATTTTCAATGCCTTTCACAAAGCCCAATTCCGCTAACATTTCTAAATCGTAATTTGTTCGTTGCGTAATGCGATGACTTTCGACCACCATATTGTTGTCATCAAAGAACTTTTTTTGAATCGCCAAATCAGCACGGATATTTTCGATTGCTTTTTGCAAACGTTCCGAACCGACTGCAAAGTGCGACGCTGGATAAATCGCAATATGTGCCAGCGAAGAAATTTTATTTCCCGTCAAAGCATCAACTTCAAAAATGCCTTCGATTTCGTCGCCCCAAAATTGCACCCGCACGGCAACATTCGACGCATACGACGGGATAATATCAACCACATCACCATGAGCTCGGAAACTGCCCCGCACAAAATCGACATCAGCACGTTTGTATTGATTATCCACCAAACGACGCACCAAATCTCGACGGTTCAGTTCCATGCCCGGACGCAAAGAAATTCCCATTTTGAAATACTCTTGCGGTTCGCCCAAACCATATATACATGATACCGAAGCTACCACAATCGTATCGTTACGTTCACACAAAGACGAAGTCGCTGCATGTCGCAGCTTATCAATTTCGTCATTGATTGCCATGTCTTTTTCGATATACGTATCCGTTGCCGGCAAATAAGCTTCGGGCTGGTAATAATCATAATAGCTAACAAAATACTCAACACGGTTTTGCGGGAAAAACTCACGGAACTCGTTGCAAAGTTGTGCCGCCAAAGTCTTGTTATGAGCAATCACCAAAGTCGGTTTATTAACGTTTTTAATGACGTTTGCCATCGTAAACGTTTTACCACTACCCGTAACCCCGAGTAAGACTTGATGTTGCAAACCATTTTTAATGCCTTGTGTCAACTTTTCAATCGCTTGCGGTTGATCACCCGTCGGTTGGTATTTAGCAACTAATTTGAAATCCATATTTTATTTTCCGGTAATTTTATTCAATAAGATACCGATGACGAAAGCTAAAACTGCACCACCAACAGTCAATGCCAACTTCCACATCAGTGATTTCATCATTTGACGTTTTTGAGATTGACGTTCACGGTCAAAAGCTGCACCACGCATTGTTAATGAAACTAAGAAATAAATTTTACCTTCTTTATCTTTTTTTTCACATTCAATGTAATCGTCCAAAGCTAAATTGCTCATTACGACATCAAGTTGTTTAGCCGTAATTTCAATTTTTGGCATCAAGCACGCAAGCAATTCCTTAGGGGTGAAAATACCTTTATTCTCACCCTTGCACTTTTCAAAGATGTAGGACATGACGCAACTTTCAGTCTTATTTAGCATCTTTTTCAGCTTCCTCTTTTTTTACTTCATCTTTTTTTTGTTCGTCTTTTTTTGGTTCTTCGTTTGCTTTTGGAGCTTTGATTTTATTTTTCGCCATACGAGGAGCATCAACGAAACGTGTTGCACGAGCAGTTTTAACGAAGTAGTAAATGACACCTGCTAACAAACCAACTGACAAGACAATTAAGATAATACCCCAAACGTTGTTCAAGTTAGTTTTCTTGTTTGTAACATCAACGTCGATTGTGAATTCGATTGAAGCTGAAACACTAGAAGCGGTGTATTTATTTGGCATCGAGATATTAACTTTGTAAGTACCACTGCCTTTGCTCAAATCGAATTTGTACATGAATTTACCATCTTCGGTAATTTTGATTGCTGTGGTTTCGTCTTCCGTATCTTTCCAATCGCTGTAATCAATGAAAGCACCACCTTCGAAGCTAACTGTAACTTTAACATTTTCCATGTAGTAAGCTTCGGCTAATTTTGCTTGGTCGTAACCATCATTGTTATTTTCTGGATTTGGACCTTGGGCAATTAAGTCTTCCATGTCAGCGTTACCGGTAAAGTAAACTTTTGACATATCGATTGTTACATAACGATGACCATCAATTTCTTCGATTACAACTTCACTAGCATTGTCGTTAGAAATTTCTTGTTTACCTTCACCATCGTCATTATCGTAAGTTAAGAAACCTTCGTTCCATGATAATGAACCGTTTTGAACGTTACCAAAAGTAACATTGAAGCTCAAACTGGTATCGTTAGTTTTGTAAGCTACGGTATAAACACCGGCTGCCCCACTTTGACTGGTTGTTGCTTTCAAGTAGGTATCTGCATCATAATTATCTTTACAATCCGCAGCGAATTTTCCTTCAGGACGGAATACATAGTAATCGCCAATTTTGTCAATCACACTTGCTTTATTGGCACTGCCACCAGCATTCTTTTTCTTGTTAGAAACTAAGTAACTGCTGTTACCGCTCTTTTGAACTGTAATTTCAACATCGTCAGAGCTGGTTGCTTCGCCAACCATGTTTGGCAATGGAATAGCAATCGCTGGATACATATAACCAGTAATCGCACCATCTTTATAGATTGGTTCTAAGTAATCGAACAATGATGCACTGTCAACAACGAAATCAGTTGCTGCCCCGTAGTTTGACATAGTGAATTGATTTAAGGTAATGGCAAAAGCTGGTTTCTTGTCAGTACCTGTATCGCCTGTACCAACGTCGTAAGTTGTACCACTGGTACCACCGATAGTTGCTTGTTCGCCAGTGCCAGTAAATGTTACGCCTGCGTTCCACAATACTTTTTCAACACCATAGTCTTCACCCATGCGAATGTTGGCATCGGCACTGCTGTCGCCGTTGACTTGAACAACATAGTTAACAGTTTTAATTGAATCTTCGCTAGCACCTAAATAGAAGTTATATTGGAAAACGTATTGACCATTTTGGTTTGGTGCAAATTTATTACCGATAATACAGTTAGCATCGTTAACATTCAAAACAGTAATTGTGTAGTTACCTGATGCGGTATCGGCAATATCGCCATTGCTGTCATATAAGAAAAGTTGACGATTTTTTGCAAAATATTTGTCTGAACCTTTGTTAACAATCCAGTTTGGTAAAACCAAAGATTCGCCAATGCTGATTGTTTTGTCAACGGTATAATCCGAAGTAGCCATTGGGTTTAAGCTCAATGGAGATACTTCAACGTCGGTATCATTAGAATCAATGGTAATTTCACGAACCAAAGTATTTGATTTGTTGCTTGCGTGATTTTTGGCAGTTACAACTAAAATGTATTTACCATTGGTTGGTGTAAATGATAAATTTTTCAAAGTGTATAATGCACGGTTGAAAGAAACTGAACTAACAACTTCATCATCACTATTCACAACGTTAACTGGAACTAAAACGTTATCCGCATTAACTTTGTAAACAGCAACACTCATTTGACCGTCAACAGGATTTGCACCCCAGTCAGCAGTAATAGTATCAATGATAACTTCTTGACCTGCTTTGTATTGGTTGCCAGTGTTGAATTCCGACGTAATATCTGCAACGGCACTGGTTGTATCGACCGTATTGATGTTGAATTCGGCACGTTTCCATGCGTAACCGTATTGAGCTAATTCGTCTTTATCGTTGTGTGCACCAGTAAATAATTGAGTTTTGAAAACTGCATCAGTTGCTTCCATATCAGGTGTAGTAACATTCATTTTAGCTTTCAAATTTGATTGCATTGCGTTGAAGTTACGAGCCACAGCATAGATATAGAATTTTGAATAGCCACCATTGGTAATGTCAGCCAATGCTAATTTAGTTTCGGTGTTTTCGTCTTTAACGTCGTCGTAAGTATACAAGTTTTCCAAATCAACGTTAACACGTAAAGCATTTGAACTTGCATCTAATTTTGACAAGATGTCATAGCTGGTACCTTTGTAACCAACGAAATAGTAATCAGTTTGAATTGCATCGTTTGGTGTGTGAGCATCGCTGAAAGTTGGTTTTTTGAATTCAAAGTTGTTGCCTTCCCATAAATAAACATCACTAACTTGGAAAACGTTGTTTTCGTCAATAACTGGTGAGTTACTATCGTTGGCACTGGTTTCGCATTCAAATTTGTCGTCAACATAGAAATACATGTATTTAGTTTTTTGGTTAGCATACCCTGCACTGTATTTTTCGCCGTCCGCATAAGTTGGTTGTTTTTCTTCAACCGTGATACGTACACGGTATAAACCTGGGTGATTAACAAGCACAACATTGTTGTTGCCATTGGTACGGCTTACACCTTCGTCAACGAAAGAAATTTGCAAACGTTTTGACATATCGTAAACGAAATATTTACTATTGTCGCCGTTGTCTTTTTCAGTACTCCAAACATAGTTATCGCTAACGGTATCACCATTTTGGTCTTGAATTTGGTCGATGTTAACCGCAGTAACTTTCATATCAGCAAATGCTGTTGCATTGTCGTGTGGGAAAATTGCTGGTAAAACCAAACCTTGTGTTGGGTTTACGGTAATTTTTTTAGTGGTTGAAGCATCTGGTTTTTCGCTCATTGGTAAGCTGGTTGCATAATCATCTAACAAGTCGCTGAAATTTTCGTTCATTTCGTTAACTGCTTCTTCGTTAGCTTTGTCATATTGAGCTACCCATGCAAAGTTTGGTTCAGTTGTATCACGGTAGATACGAACACTATCACTCCAATAACGAACATAGGTATTGTTTTCGTCTTGTTCAATATTAACACTGTCAGTATCAAATTCTTCGTCTAATTGATAACCGAATAAAGTTGTTGTTTCAAATTGGAAACGATACCAACCCAAACTTTTAACTTTTACGGTCAAACCGTCAACTTCAAGATATTGGTTAGTTACTTCGCCGTTTTCTTTCACAACCCATTTGCCGTCATTATCTTTTTCAACGGTCAAAGTGTGAATTTTGTCATTGTTCTTTGCTGACCAATCTTTTGGTTCAGTTGAATATGGAGAACATTGTACTTTGAAAATTTTGGTTTCAGCTTCAACACTGAAAGAAGTTGCATCAACTTTGGCACTGTCTGCCGTTGGAGCAGTCAAATTAACTGCTGAATAGTAAGCTAAATTTTTAACACTTGGTGCCGATGGAATATTAGCAAAAGTTACTTCGTCAGCAGTAACATCTTTGATTTCGATATTTGATAAAGGTAAAACTGACAATAATTTGCTACCGTCTGCATTATATAAGTGGTAAGCAACTCTTAATGTACCAGTTTTGTTTGCTTCCATATCAATTACCAAACCGTTTTGGTCAATCGCAATTTGGTCATTATAGGAACGGTTTTCTAATGATACGTTGGCAGTTAAACGATAAGCAACTGCACCGTCAACTGTGATGTTAGCGAAGTTACCGCTACCCTTTTCAATCTTTTCAACTTTCACAGCTTTACCGTCAACTTTATAAGCACTTGGCAATGGTAAAGTTAATTTGTCTAAATTTTTTGGTGCCACAGTCGCAACATTGCTTGGCATTGTCATTGCATAGGCTGCATCGGTTACGGTAACAACTTGTGTGGTAAACAACGTGTCGTTAGCATAGAAACGCCATTCGTATTGACCGATTTCTTCGTAAGTGTACTCATCGCCACTAAGATCAATGTAACGACCAGCGTGGCACAACTTAACTTCACCACCCGAAATTTCCGGCATGGCAATCTTAGTGCCGATTTCCACACTACGTGTCGGTAAGTCCGTAATCGCATATTGTGTACCTGCGGAAACACCCATGGTGTTAACACGCAAAGCTGCTGCCACGGAAACTACCGGACTAAACACACCCATAATTGCCACTAACATAACCACAATGGCAGGTGCAAATAAATGTTTCAATGATTTTTTCAATTTGTCCATGATGATAATATAAAACCAAACCGCAAGATTGGCAAGATATTATTTGCAACAATTCTTGACTTTATTTCAAAAACAAGACTACAATAAGTTATGACAAACGTAATGATCAACCGTGATGGCAAATGCGTGAAGTTGGAACATGCCAATTTATTGGACTTACCCAAAGACGAACGCATCTGGATTCAACTTGTCAATCCTAATGAAATTGAAGTTCATCGTATTATTGATGAGCTAAATATTCCCGAAGATTTTGTGCGTTCTGCACTGGACGATGAAGAAGGACCACGTCTGGACAAAGATGAAGACACTCAATATACATTGATGGTTTTCGACATTCCTGTCATTCAACGTGAGCATAACAGTGATGCTCCCTACACCACGATTCCGTTATCGGTAATTAAGAAAGATAACGTTACGGTTACCGTTTGTTTACAAGACAATTTCAAATTCCAAGAAATCAAACAAGGTACGTTACGCACCAACATCTTATTGGATAGTAAAAAAATCGACTACCAATTCTTATTAGCGTTCCATAGTCTATATGAAGTCTACTTGCGTGCGATTGACCGTTCCAGTACACGTTTGGAAAGTAAATTGATGCAATCTCGTGATACCGATACCAACTTGCGTGAATTGATGCGTTTGAAAAATGCTTTGATTTACTTTGCGTCTTCCTTACGTCAAAACATTATTGTTGCCGAAAAGCTCATGGCTCAAAAGAACTTGACCGAAGATGATATTGAAACTTTGGACAACATCGTCATTGAAATTAAACAAGCGTTCGCAACTTGCAACCTACAACGAGAGTTGATGACCGAAACGATGAGTACTTATTCAAACATTGTGAGCAATCAGTTGGCAGAACGTATGCGTTTGTTAACCATTGTTACCATTATCCTAGCAATTCCAACTTTGATTGCTGGTGTTTACGGTATGAACGTTCCACTACCCTTCGATAATTTAGGTAACTTAATTCCGTTCTTTATTGTCTGTGCGTTCATGATAGTTCCTTGTATCCTCGTAGCAATCTTCATGATTCCAAACCGTCATGCAATCAATAAACCACACAAGAAAAGTCAACACCGCAAACATAATCACAAAGCGAAATTAGAAAGCGACGACTAAATTAAAACTTAATGATGATTTGCTAATAACGCCCGTGCATGTGCCAAGGCAGTTTCGCCGCCGCCAATGATACGGGCGATTTCTTTTTCACGAGCTGGTAAATCTAACGGATAAACGTTAGTAACCGTTTGCTCCGCACTAACATTTTTTTGAATCAAGAAATGCGTATCCGCCTTAGCTGCGACCGCAGCCAAATGTGTTACCACCAAAATTTGTGATTGCTGTGCTAACGAACGCAATTTTTCCGCCAAAGCAACACCCATTTGTCCCGAAATTCCCGTGTCAATTTCATCAAAGACCAAAGTCTTTTCCGGATTCGGGTTCGCCACAGTTTTAACCGCCAACATTAAACGGCTCATTTCCCCACCCGAAATAATTTGTGCCAACGGACGCAAAGGTTGTCCCACGTTCGCCGAAAATAAAAACTCAACCGCATCTGCTCCATTGCTTTTAGGTTCAACCGCTGTGAACTGGACGGCAAATTGCGTTTGTGCCATACCTAAATCTTTCAGTTGTTCAATCAAACGGTTGGCTAACTCATGCCCCGCCGCTTGTCGAGCTTGCGTAACCGCCGTCGCTAATTGTTGGACAATCGCCGTTTGTTGAGCAATCTGGGTTTGCAAAGCTTGAATCTTATCGCCTGCCGACAATAACCGTGCTTGCTCAGCTTGTGTTTTAGCTAGAAAAGCCAGTATTTCGGGAATCGTTGCTCCGTATTTGCGTTTCAAATTTTTGATTTCATCTAAACGGTCATACACACTTTCCAAAGCATCGGCACTAAAATCCATATTGTCCGCATAATCACGCAATTCCATAAATATATCGCCGAGTTCACCACTTGCCACACTTAACCGCTCTGCCAAGGTTTGTAACTTACTGTCGTACTGTTGAATCCCGAGCAAACGCTTTTGAGCTGTTCCAATTCCGCTATCCGCATCACCACAATAGTCAATTACTTGTTGCAAGCCCTCCGCCAACTTTTCGGCATTGCGTAATACCAAAGCTCGTTGGTTCAAACTTTCTTCTTCGTCGACCGACAAGTTTGCCCGCTCAATTTCGTTGATTTGATATTGATATAAATCCAACAAGCGAGCCCGTTCTTCGGGATTGTCGCCGTAGGTTGCTAACTCATGACGTAAAGTTTGTAACTGGCTGTACGCTGTTTGGTAAGCGGTTAAATCAGTTTTTGCAAAAGCGTCCAAAATATTTAAGTGATTTTTAGGGTCTAATAATTTTTCGGTATCGTGTTGTCCGTGAATATCAATGAGATGACTTGCCACTTCCCGTAAACCTTTCAAAGTCATCGGTTCATCGTTAACCCGAATTTCACTTTTCCCGTTCGCATGTAAGGTACGCACAATAATGGTATCGTCGAAAACCGCCGTTACCCGAGCAAACTCTGCACCATGGCGAATTGCGTTCACCGATAATTTATCGCCAAAAATGAAGTTCAAACTCCCGATAATAATCGACTTCCCCGCCCCCGTTTCACCAGTTAAGACGTTAAACGCTGACCCAAAGTTAATTTCAACTGCGGGAATTAAAGCCATGTTTTGAATCCGCAACGTATTCAGCATTATTCCTCCATTAACTTTTCCACGTCGTCAATCACTTCGTAAACCTTGCCTTCGGCTTGATCCAGTTCTTGTAAAACCGTTTTCACTAATTGAGCACCACTAATAAAACTATCCAAAGCTTGATCGATTCGTTTCTCCGCTTGAATGGTTTGTGTCAACTTTTCTAATTCAGTAATTGTTTTATTCATCGACTGTTACTCCAATTCTACCATCATTAAAGCAAATTTGCAATTTGTCTTTCGGGTGCAAATCACGGACACTCTTCACCACTTGGCCGTTTTTTGCTACCGCCACAAAATCCTTGGGAAATAAATTCAAAAAACCTAACGCTTGGGTGCGAACTTGTTGTAAGCGACTGGTAATACTATATTTCATTTGCGACCAAAGACGTAACACAACATCTTTTTGCGAAATCAATTCGGGAATCACCATTTCCGCCGCTGCCGATGGCGTCGGGGCACGTAAGTCAGCAACATAATCCACCAAAGTAAAATCCGTTTCATGCCCAACCGCCGCTACGATGGGCAGTTCACTCCCCGCCACTGCACGAGCAATGTTTTCGGTATTAAAACAAGACAAATCTTCGTTTGAACCACCACCCCGAGCTACGATAATCAAGTCGACGTTTTTGGTACGGTTAAAGTAGTCAATCCCCGCACAAACTTCACGGACAGCATTTTCACCTTGCACCGCCGCAGGATAAAGCACAATATCCACCGACGGATTACGTCGTTTCGTAACATTCATAATATCATGAATCACTGCCCCGTAACGAGAACTAACCACACCAATGCGTTTAACTTTGGCAGGCATCGCTTTCTTCTTATCGAACAGACCTTCTTTTTTTAATTTTTCGGTTAAAGCTTTCAGTTGTTCTAACAAATCGCCTGCCCCAGTTTTAACCAAAGCATAGACATTGAAATTGATTTTTCCAGCTTTTTGCCAGTAATCGACTGTACCACGCACCGTTACTTGATCGCCGTTTTTAACCGCACAACGACTTTGTTCCCAACAAACACACGGAATAGTTGCTTCACGATCACGTAAGGTAAACCAAACGCCGTTACCACGAACCGACGCACCCGAAACTTCACCCGTCAAAAGCACATTATGTAACATCTCCTCGGCAACGAAAACCGACTTGATGTAGTTATTTAATTGAGTTACCGATAACTCCATTTTACTCCGCCAATTTGGCTAAAATACCATTCACGAAACTACCACTCTGTGGCTCGCCGTACTTCTTTGCTAAATTCACTGCCTCGTTGATAATTACGGCAGTCGGGACTGATCCCAACATCATCTCCGCCATTGCCAAACGCAGAATTGCTAAATCAGTTTGACGTAAGCGATCCAAAGTCCACTTTTGTAAATGTTCACTAATGCGTTGGTCAATCTTGGCTTGTAAATCACAGAAAGTATTGACAACTTGATTGATGTATTGTCGTTCTGGTTCGGGAGCAGTCTTGCCGTCCAAAGCCAATGCCCACGCATCATCGTCCAATGCTGTTGCTTTGCCCACAGCAAAAATCAAACGGAAAGCAACTTCACGAGATTCACTTCTGCTTAGTGCTTGCCCCATACTTGGCACCCCGTACATAAATATTAACTTTGTCAATTTTGTCTTTGGTAAATTGACTAGCAGTATTCAACACAGCTTCTTGTACACGGTAAGCAACATCTGGCACAGGGAAACCCGTTAAAACAGATAAATTAACATCAACAATTAAGTGGTTACTATCTTTGCAACGACTAATTTTAATGCCTGTGTCTTTAACCTTATTTTTATATGGTTTCTTGCCAACGCCAGCAACACCAGGAACTTCCTTAATCGAAAGTGCCAAAGATTCTTTTAACAAGTCGCTTGCGAAACGTGTCTGCCCAAGGTACTCGCCATTTTCAATGTGAATAATCGTTTCCATTATTTATAGTTTAATATATTTTGCCAAGGTGTCAATGGTTTGTTCCAACGTTAAATTACTGTTATCAATGTAGATTGCATCGGGAGCTTGTCGTAACGGAGCAATCGCACGGTTCATATCTTGTTCATCACGTTCTTTAACTTGTGCCATAACTTCCAACAAGGAGTACTCCTCCCCTTTGGCATCTAAATCAGCTTTACGACGTTTCGCACGTACTTCTAACGAAGCGGTTAAAAAGAACTTGTAATCAGCGTTGGGTAAAACTACCGTACCAATATCACGCCCTTCCAAAATGTAGTTACCTTGCGACGCTACCAAAGCAATTTGGCGATTAACATAATCACGTACACCGACGTAAGCCGCAACAACAGGAACCGCTAAACTAACACGGTTTTCACGAATTCGTGGCGTTACATCTTGCCCTTGTGTAAAAACACGCAAGTCGTGATTTTCGGCTAAATACAAACGCACGCTAATTTTATTCAAAGACATTAAAATCTTTTTTTCGTCGTGAATATCAATTTCGTTGTCTAACAAGAACAACGTTACCGCACGGTAAATTGCACCAGTGTCTAATGCTGGTATACCTAATTTCTTTGATAACCCTTTGGTTACCGCTCCTTTACCACTCGCTACTGGTCCGTCAATCGCAATGTTAATACTCATAATTTAATTCCCGCCTTTTGTAAAGCAGTTACTGCCTCCCCTTTTAATAAATCTAATTTTAATGGTGTCATCGTAATGTACCCTTGTTTGAGCCAATACAAATCAGCTTTTTGCTCGTAAGCGTCTAAGCCAAATTCCATGAGCGGACTCTTTAACCAAGCAAATGTTGAACCAAACGGATTGACTTCAATTTCATATTCGTTATCCAACAGTCCGTCAGTTAAATGTGTCGGCATGATGTTTTTCGGCTTAACCTTTTCCGGAAAGTTGACGTTCAACACACCGTAATCCGGAGTATGCTTTGCCAAAAATTCCAACCGACGAGCCACAAACTTAGCCACTTTTCGATAAGCACGTTCTTTCTTTTCGTTCGCAATTACCGCACTCACCGCAATGCTTTTAATCCCTTGAATTGCCCCTTCAATCGCTGTCGATACGACACCACTGGTATAAATCATATTACCACGATTATTCACGGGGTCAATTCCGGTAATAATCATGTCGGGTTTATCTAACAAAAGTTTATCCAACGCCAAAGCAACACAATCACATGGCGTCCCGTCAACCGACCAAATTTTTACGTTATCTAAAACAAACCATTGTTCTGCGTGTAAGGGACGTTGGTCAACCGTTAAGGAATGTCCTGCCCCAACTTGCTTTGTCAATGGGGCAACAATGCAAACTCGGTGGTCCTTACATAATTCTTTCGCCAGGGCGACAATGCCCGGGTGGAAACAACCTGCCTCGTTCGTTAAAAGAATTTTCATTTCAAGACCTCCTTTTGCATTTGTTCTAGGTACGCCACATCGGTACTGTTGTAAGTTAATGGTGCCATGATGATATAATTTTTCTTAAAATAACTCATGCCTGCCGTCGGAGAAACATCAGCACTCGCCGAACTATCACGTTCAACCAACTGTGCCCAGTAGTACTTGTTGCCCTTGCAGTCCACCTTTTCCAAATAACGGGTCATCTTGGTTAAGTTATCCATGGACGAAATGCCAACACCTTGGAAGTCATCATACTTTTTAACAATCGGGATTGTAACGTTCAAGAATGTATCTGTCGGCAACTTGGCCTTAGCAAACTTATCCACGTTTTTGGCAATGAACTGTGCCGCTGGCAATAAATCAGCTTCCTTATGTCCACCGAGTTGCATTGGAACACCAACCGCAATGCAAGGTACATTATTAAACGCAGCTTGCATCGCCATACCAATATTCGACGAACAAAATACGTCCGTGCCTAACGAAATACCATTGCTAATCCCGCAAATGACAAGCTGTGGTTTGCGGTGCTTCATAATATTGCCCAACATAATCGAAATCATGTCGGCAGGTGTCCCTTGGAATTTATAGGCAGGAATCCGTGTCCCGTTAATCACGTAATTTGAAATTTGCTTGTACTTAATCGGGAAACCACTGTAAGAAAAAGCATTCCCTTTTTGACGGGCTGAACCTTCCAAAGAACAAACAGTTACCGAATGTTTTTTTGACAACTCACCCGCCAAAACTTTCAATTCGGCAGACTCTAAATTTCTCACATTTGCAATTAGGATATTCATTAGTTTTATGATATACTTTTTTTAGATGAGAGTAAACAAATATCTTGCGTTATGTGGACTAGGCAGTCGCCGTCATGTCGAAACCTTGGTTACGGCAGGTCGTGTACGGCTCAACGGTGTCGTCATTACCGACTTAGCAACCTTAATTCCCGACGATGCGACCGTTACCGTGGACAATCGTCCTGTTAAACCGATTGCGGACAAAGTCTACATTTTATTAAACAAACCTGCTGGCGTAGTCTCCACGACTTACGACCCACAAGGTCGACCAACCGTACTGGATGTGTTACACAACAATCCGAAACAATACGCAACTTTATTAAAGTCGGTACGTTTATACCCGATTGGTCGTTTAGACTATCACACTTGTGGTTTAATTTTACTTACCAACGACGGAGCTTTAACCAAACAACTAACGCACCCGTCCACACACGTAGATAAACTGTACCATGCAACCGTCAACCGCCCTGTTACCAAAAGTGAATTAGAAACATTGTCCCAAGGTGTCAAGATTGACGGTGTAATGACAGCACCAGCATCATTTGCTTACATTAAGCACGACCGTATGCAAATTCAAGTAGTGATTCACGAAGGGCGTAACCGCCAAATTCGTAAAATGTTTGAAACGCTAGGCATTAAAGTTACCCACTTAATCCGCTTACAAGAAGGCAAGTTAAGTTTAGGCAACCTTGCAACGGGTGATTGGAAGTTTGTCCGCAAAAGTCAAATTATTTAGTCCCAAAGATAACTTGACGGAACATTTCCACGGGCAACATCGACAGAGCCAAGACGCCAGCAAATAGCACATAACCCCAGTCGACGGGAACAGTTCTAAACACGCCACCGCCGAACGCAATAATGAAAAATTGAGAACAAATAATTGCTACCATAATAATTACGAAAGCTTTATTTTTGAACAAGCCACGTAACAAATTCAAACCATTAGCTCGGGCATTAAAAGCATTACAAACATTAAGGAACATAAAGAAAGTAAAGAACACGGTAACAAAAACTTGTTGGTTGCCGACAATTTTTTGAATGTAAGGCGAAAGCAAGAACCACATGCAAATCAAACTGCCAAAGACACTACCCCAGATAATTTTGCCCCACATCGACGACGTAATTAAACTTTCATCACGCCGTTTCGGTGGTTGCTTCATATAAACGGGAGCTGGTTTTTCACCACCGAAAGCTAACCCCGCCAGCGTATCCATCACCAAGTTAATCCACAACATTTGAATCACGGTAATCGGTGCTGCTATCCCGAACAACGGAGCCAAAATACAAATCACCATAGCAATAAAGTTAATGGTTAGTTTGAAGACTAAAAACTTACGGATACTTTCAAACAAGGTTCGTCCAAAAGATACCGCTTTGGTAATGGATTGAATGTTGTCGTCCATAATGACAATGTCGCCCGCTGCTTTGGCAACTTCTGTCCCGCTCCCCATCGCAAACCCTAACTCGGCTCGTTTCAAAGCGGGGGCATCGTTAACGCCATCGCCCGTCATACCCACCACCAAGTTCAAACTTTGAGCAACACGTACCAAACGACTTTTATCTTGTGGATAAGCCCGTGCCACTACTTGCAAACGTGGTAACATCTGTGCCAAGGTTTTGTCGTCCAAGCGGTTTAATTCTTCGCTGGTCAACACTAAACCGTTGTCGTCCAAAATACCAACTTCACGTGCCACCGCCACCGCCGTATCACGTGCATCTCCTGTTACCAAAACAACTTGAATTTGTGCGGTATGTAACGTGGCAATACTGGGTCGTGCTTCGGGGCGTACCGCATCTCGAATCACGACAAACCCCAACAAGACATCGCCTTGGGCAACGCAAATCACTCGCATCGCTTGTTGACTTAACGCATTGACTTTTTGCAATAAACGTTTGCGTTGCAAATTATCCAGCTGACAACGGGGTAACAAAACTTCGGTTGCTCCCTTGTAATACGTATCGCCTTGTGCCGTTGTCGTCGCCATATACTTTGTGGCCGAAGAAAATGGTTCGACATTTTGTTTACTAATCTTTGGCAAAGCACCACCCAACAATTCGCTGCCGAAACCAGCTAACACACGGTCGGTAATGTTACCACCAATGAAACCTTGTGCCGTCGATTCGGCTTCGTTGTTCACAACTAACGCCGTACCGAGTAATTGTCCAAAACCACCTAACTGCGAAACAAAGTCTTGTGTTACATATTGCCCGTTCGGCAATAAAACGCCACACACAGTCAATTTACCTTGCGTAATTGTTCCCGTCTTATCCGTAAACAAAATGTTCAAACTGCCTGCTGTTTCTACCGCACTCAATTTCCGCACCAACAGGTGGTCCCGCATCATGGCTCGCATATTTGAAGACAGCACAACGGTAATCATCATCGGCAAGCCATCTGGCACAGCCATAACTACAACCGAAACGACCAAGGTTATCGCTGCTAAAATTTCTTGAAAAGTAATGCCACCACCACTCACGCTAATTAAAAAAGTTATGGCGGCAATCGCTGCCCCAATGTAACCAATCGCCGAAACTAAATTGGCTAATTTGGAGAGTTTAACTTTTAACGGACTGGTTGGTGCGGATTCGGTTAACCCCTGAGCAATTTTACCGTAAGCTGTTTGGTCGCCCACCGCTGTAACTCGCATCACACCACTGCCACCAGTAACCACCGTCCCCGAAAACAACTGCCCCGCCGACAAGAAATCAACTTTGCTTTCGCCCGTGCTTTGCGTTACATGTTTGTGGCATTCCAAACTTTCGCCGTTCAAAATACTTTGGTCAACACTTAACGTGCCATCAACCATGATACCATCGGCAGGAATTTTGTCCCCACTACCCAGCAAGACTAAATCACCAACCACAATTTGTGTGGCGGGGAGCAAAACTGTTTTCTCACTTCTTTTTACCCGTGATTGTATTTGCCCCGACATCGTTTCCAATTTCTTAAAAGCGGACTCACTGCCTAATTCGCTTAACGTACTAACCATGACGGCAATGCAAATGGAAACGACAATCCCAAAAGTTTCTAAAAAGTTATGGGTATAAAATAAACATGCCAAATTGATACCCGTAACAATCATCAAAATCTTCATGATTGGATCGCCCAAGTTACCAACAAAAATTTGCCAAAAGCTACGCTTCCGTGGTGGCGTTAATGTATTACTACCGAACTGTTTACGAGCTTTTTCAACATCTTGCGGATTCAAACCATGAAACTCTTGCATGCTCTATATATATAGGGTCGCAAGGTAAAATTTGCTTGTTATTCAAAGACTTGACGAATATCATTGCTGGTTTCGATACGAATCGTCGAACGAGCCACAGGTCCGTACATAAAGAAGCATTGCCCACGTGGTGCAGCGACAATCGTTTCTTGTTCACGTTTATTGATACCACCAGCATTTTTATACAAAGTTACCAAGTCGGTCATATCGTTAGGAGCTAACGAGAAGATTAAACTATATTGCGAAGCGTTAATAATCGCAGCCGACTTTTTAGCAATCGCAGGCGAACCCACAAAGTCTTTAATATTTTGGGTAATAACGATTTGCATACCGTCATACTTACGGATACGTTTTGCCATTTGGAACATGAAGTCCAAAGCAATCGGGCGTTGTTCATCAATGAAAACGTGAGCTTCATCGACAACGACAATAATTTTACGTTTGGTATGGTATTTAGTATTGAAATCACGGTTCTTAATAACTTCCCCTTCCAAGTACTTAAACACCAACAACATTTGAGCATTAGCAACCAACTCGTTTTTGTTTGACAACAAAGTTAAGAAGTTAAACACGAAGAAATTTTCTTCGGTACGAATTGTATTTGGACCGTTCCACAAACCAGAGTAACGTCCGCCTTCCGCAAACTTTTCCAAATAGGTCGTCAATACACGGTAGTTGATACGTGAGAATTCATCTTTGGCTTGTGCGTAACTACGTTTAGCCAATTCATATAATTCGTCGAAAATCGGGAACTGTTCCGGCTTAACTTTGGCGAAGTCAGTGTATTTGTCAATCCCCTTCATACTATACAGACGGTTAACCAAACTATTCAAAGCTTCCAAAGCATCACTGCGGATACCTTCCATAACAATTTTGAAGAAACTTTCCAAGAAACGTAAATGCCCTTCAAAGGTATCATCGTATTCTTCGCCCGTGTCATCATCTTCTTCCAACATGTTAGGATAAATATGGAACGGGTTAAAGCGACCATGCCCCGCATTACCCACGTCAATCATACCACCATGCAATTTCTTTGCCATGGTTGAATATTCTTTTTCAGGGTCGCAAATATAAATTCGAGCATTATCCGCTGCCAAGTTGGTCAAAATTGATTTCGTCGCAAAGGATTTACCACCACCAGATTTACCGATGATAATCATGTTACTGTTAACACGAACATCATTACGTTGGAAGAAATCCACAAAAACAGGGTTACTGTTGCTACCCAGCATAATTCCCTTTTCGTCCATTAACAAGTCGGAAACAAATGGGAAGCAAGCACCTAACGTACTGGTAACCATACCACGTTCAATCGCATCATATTTATCCAACTTAGAAACATTTGCCGATACAAAAGCGTCAATTTGCTTACCCGAGTTATTGCTAAATTTGAAACCTTCTTCGGTAATCGTATGACGTAATTCGGACGCCGTCTTCGTATCCGTCGTAATGTGAATCTTGACGTTGAACATTTGTTCGTTACCCGTCTTTAATTGTTGTAACATTTGTTCGATGGTTTGCAATTGGCTTTGCTTTTCCATCTTTTGACTTTCCTTACCTTTGTGTTCTTGCGAACGCATTTCGATAATCGCACGGTCAATCAATTTTTCAGATTCAGCTTTTGGCATCTGTGTAAAATTCATGACGGTACGACAATTAGGATAGTTAAAGAAAGTATACAACCATGCCGGCCCAACATTCATTGGATAATCGGTAATCGTCAATGTAGTCTTATCTTCGCCGTCCATATTGAAACGACTAACACCAAACTTAATTTTGCCAGGGTGAGTCCACTCTGTACGTTTGTCAAACGGAGCGTGGTCAAAATCTTTTTCGTTAAAATATTTATTGTAGTTACCACGCAAGAAAACGTATAAATCTTTACCGACCACACGACGAGCATGCAATGACGCACCTAACGCCGTAATAACACTGGACGTAGTGTTGTCAATCTCGTCTTTTTTCGACGAATAAATTACTAAATAATAACCCGTACGATAAACCTTAGCTTCTTCATTCATGAATTCCAAAGTTTGTCCACGTGAATTGAACACGACTTCACGAGCTTCCAATTCTTCTTGCGAGAAAGTACCCCGCTCCACGTTACGAGTCAGTTGGTCATACTTTTCAATTTCGTTATCAATGTAATTATCGAAAAGCAAAGGTTTTTCAAACGAAATTAAGCTTCCCGAATTGTGCGTACCAATACGACGCAAAGCATTAGCAAAGTTATTCATTAACATGGTTTGAGCTTCGGGTCCCAGCAAACCAAATTCAACGGGCATAATTTCGATAACCGAAGCTACATAACTGCCGTAATCAATTAAATTGTCGTTAATGATACCATTATAAGGGACAATGCGTTGCATTTCCACATAACCCTTTTCTAAAACTTTGGCGTACTTTTTTGGATAAGCAAGGAAACGGAAATACCAAATGAACGACTCATATTTACGGTCGCCCGCACTATCTTTCAACATACCGATGATAACTAGGAAAGCAAGAATCCCCCCTAGAATCATCAACGGTAATAAACCCGAAGCAAACAGTAACCCGACCGCACCAGCCCCAAGTACCAACCAAATTAAGTCAGTGGACGTTAAGCCCTTGACGAAAATGGTCTTAATCTTGGTTTTCCGCGGGATAAAATAATCACCCATGAATTACCCCTTATTTAGCCCCTGGTAAATTTTTCAATTTTGCCATTTGTTCTTGTAATGAACCTTCTTGTGCTTTGATACCGTTGTTCAATTCATCCTGACGATCACTTAATTCGTTAGCTTCATTGGCACGGGCAATACCCAAAGTAAAGGTTTTGGCGATACCTAATTGTTCTTGATACGCTAGATCGTTAATGTGTGCATCACGGAATTTTTCAAATGCTTCAGTCACTTTTTTTACTTTTTCATTTTTCAAACTAGTACCAGAATTAACCGCAATCATCGTATCACGTAAAAGATTTGTAAAATCACTTTCGCTAGCAACACCTAATTGATTACGTAATTCTTTCCACATAGCACCCGAGAAGTTAGTTTCAATTTGCCCTAAGATTTGGTTAACTTCACTACGTGCTCTTGCTTCATTATGTGCAGCATCTTCCAATGCGGCATTGAACTTATTAATAATAATTTTTTTCTCGGCCAGTGAAGTTACTTGAGCAAACGCAGTTTCCATACCTAACATTGTATCACCACCCATAGCAGCACTCGTACTGCCCATGTGAGCTGCATCAAGCACACCTAAACCACGAATACCGTTCAAACGATCCGTATCGCCACGTTGTTCCCAGAAGCGTAATTTATCAATAGTATCCTGATCAACACCAAGAGATTTTGCTCCTTCGTAATCGTGTTGCATAACTTTATCAACAACTTGTTGTAAAACCAAACCAGCACCAGCATAATCACCTCTGTTGTGCATTTCTTGAATTTTACTATCATTAACAACAACTTGAACCGACATCGCATCCATTTTCGTACCAATATGGAATTCACGTTGATGTTGATACTCTGTCATCATTGACATAGTATCAATCGCATTCTTTGATTCGACGAATTTCTTTGAAACATCATGACGGCGAATATCGTCAGCATAACGAGCTTCAAATTCTTTCAATTTAGCATCTAACATAGCTTTCATGCGTTTCTTTTCAGCATCAATCGCAGCTTGACACGCAGGATTGTCTAAACCACCTTTACCTTCGTAGCTTTCGATAATTGCATTGATTTTGAAACCAAGCGAGTTTTCGTTGGTTGAAGTATAATCTTCATCATTAACGTCAGCGACAATTTGTAAGATTGCTTGTTTGTCTTCGGCAGAAACGGAATCACCGATTTTACCTCTAAACATTTCATCACCTTTTTCGTACAATTTTGCCGCTTCCAATGCCGCTTTTAACGCATGCATATCATGACTATTTTGAACGAAAGCACTGTCAGTAGTTTGTGCCATGAAGATAGCTGCTGTTTTTTGTGCTTCTTTTTCGTCTACCCCAGCGGCATCAGCAATTTTACCAACAACACTTTCAAACGCAGTACCAGCTTCAACTTTTTCCAAGGTTTTGGCAATGGCTTTAACTGTTTTTTCATCACCCTCCTTACCCATTGCTTGTGCCATTGAGTATGCCATTGAGTTGATTGCATTTGTTTGTTTTTCGGTTGCCGCAGCAAGTTCAGTACCAATATTATCTGAACCACTTTGTGCTTTCAAGCGTAATTCGCTTTCCAATTTTTTCAAACGTTGTTTAATCTTTTCATCTTTGAAATCAACGCCGAGATCAAGATCCAATCCCGATAACCCTTTCAAACCACGAGCCAAGCCGTCAGCCAATTTATTATCACCACCTAACTCGTTATACAGATCTTGCTTTTCGTTTTCGTTCATGTTGAAAGTTTTAAGTTTTGCATCACGTCTTGCATCTTCAAAGGATTTACCTTCTGCCATGTATTTTTCTGTTAACAACCCTGTCAACTTATCGTCCATCGCAAAATTATTTTTCTTTGCTTCAAACTCTTCTCTGATTAATTGTTTTTTTACTTCGTCGGCAATAACTTTATTACCTTTAACGGTATTTTCGCCCCCCATGGTTAAACCACTAGCCAAAGCTTCACGATATTTTTTCAACTCAGCTTCACGTGTGATTTCTTTATTAGCAAAGTCATTCATTGCTTTTTGACGAGCAAGTGGATCACGCCAACGATTAAATTCACCCCACAAGGAATTCTTATCTTGGGTTTTGGTTCCGTCAATACCATATTTAGAACGGATTGCTTCACCAATGGTTGACCCCTTACCAAACAATCGTTTACCGATTAATTGAGCACGAGCACCTGCTTTCGTATCCCCAATAGCACTCAAAACATTTTTTGCTCCTTGAATAGCCCTATTACTTTTAATAACGCCACTAACCGATTTTCTAAAATCAGGATTACTCAACAAATTAGTTTTTTCTGCATTAACACGTGCTGCGTACTGTTCCTTTGTTTCACCTTTTTGCTTGCCGCCAATATTACGTTTAGCTTGCATTTCAGCAGCTTTTACTTGACGGTCATACATTCTTGATTGACGTTTTGTTAAACCATCTTTACTACCCTTTGCAATGGCTGCATCAATTTTCTCTTGATTTTCTTTACGCTTTGATTCTTTGGCTTTTGCTTTATCTAGTTTTGCTTGTGCCCAACTACCAACTTTACCACCTCGTGCAGCCTTCTTTGCTAGGAAATCATCTCGCCAAGCTTTACTATCTTTTTTTAAGGCAGCGACACGGTCGCGTGCATTACGTAAACCAGCACCGAAGCCGGCAGCTTTCTTGCCAGCGTTCTTTAAGCCCTTCATAATGCCGTTGTCCATTGACTTTTTAGCATCGCTCCAAACTGAACCAAGACTCTTGGCACTCATTTGACCCGCACCCAAAACTGTGCAAATTGTGTTGCGGATTTGTGGCAACATAGAAACAAACGCAACCAAACTCAACCAACTTAATATAGATCCTGACATACCGCCACCAGTAACTTCCTTTACGGCATCTTCAACCGGCTGCATTAAGACAATGAAGATATTAAGCGAAGCAATAACGGCAAATGCACTGATTGCTTCCTTGTAGAACGGAGTAACAAATTGTGAGTTAAATTTAGAACCGTCGTCGAATGGATAGAAAGCGATTGTAACGGGACTCATGACGTACAAGACAGCCATGTTAACAGCACGTTGAATTAAACCAAAGGCAAAGTTAAGGTAAACACCTAATGCCGCAATAATAGCAATATAACCGACAGCAAAGTTAATTTTTATAACATCGTATAATTTACGCACAACATCAGGATCAGAATAAGAGAATGTACCAATATAACTTTGTAAGTTTTTTCCATCTTCACCAATATTGACTGTATTTTTAGCGGTTAACATTAAATAGCGACGAACATCACCACCAGCAGCACTTGCCATCATGTCATCAATCTCATCAGCGGTAAAATTATAAAGCATTTTAGCATTATAACTACCAGTCGGCTTCGCATTGGCGACATTTTTACACCAGTCTTTTAATACTTTTTTATCTTCACTTTGTTGACTTGTAGCTCGAAGATCACGGAAAGTAATAATATTTTTTTGGAACTCGGTCATCAATTCAGTATCAATTTCAGCATCAGTATCAGCCAACGCTTCAATTTCGCTTAAAGTACTTAATTTACCAGCGTTAACTAACGCATTGAGATTAGCCGATGATGTACGAACAGCAGATAAATCAACCGACGCAAGACTCAAAGCACTGGTTGTTGGACCGCTATGTTCAATAAAACCACTGTTAAGACTGTTACCTTTTGGCAATCCGTTTTGATATTCTTGGTAATAACGTGTATCACCCATTGTAACACCACGAGAACCCCAATAAGAGCTATCACGGAAACTTTTATTAAATCCACCAGCACGTGTTTGTTTAATAAATGGGTTATTACTTTGGAAAGCCGTGTTAGAAATAAAATAGTTCAAACCAACAGATTCCCAACTTTCATTTTGTTCATAATTCATGAATACCAAATCGTCCTGACTCTTATGTTTAATCATTGGCGTATTATCATGAGATTCACTTTTTGGATCAATTGGGTTTGCACAATAAAAATCAATATAATCACCAAATACGTCCTTAATACCACCATTAGCATTTGTCATACCACAATATGCTGACCAGTCGATCAGGCGATATGCTTTATTGTCTTCGAAGAACATATTAACAGTAACTTTACCGT
Source organism: Clostridia bacterium (assembly GCA_017623705.1). GTDB lineage: Bacteria > Bacillota > Clostridia > Christensenellales > UBA1242 > RGIG8050. The sequence continues at coordinate 54,918 of JAGAOQ010000018.1, forward strand.
TATTATCGTCTTTGTTGAACATTGCGTTACGAACTTCGCTGGCAGACATCGACAAAGCACGATTTTCCGTCATATTCAATTCGATAATTGGTTGGTAAATTGATGGAACGATACGCAAATCGGCAAAATTATTAGTTGGTCTGATTTCACTAAACAATGGACTAACTCCCACATAAGCACTCACTAAATTAGCAAAAGTACTGGTAATTGAAGATTCTAGTGTTTCCCAAGTACCTGGGAAACCTTTTGACGCCAATAAATCGTCAACTAAGCCAGTTCCAATACCTCCTTCATATCCTGTTTCAAAATCTGGATATTGGGTTAACAATGCTTCGTATAAATTCAAGTAGTTTCCCAATTTAGATAACATGCTGATCGCATTTTTATTATATAAATTAATTCTAGCATCATAATCCCGCCATTCTTTTTGGTCGGTAGTAATTTTATTGCTAAGTCCATTTAATTCTTCAACATCTGTTTCATAATTATCCCAAGACATACCGCTTGATTGCTCCATTTGGTTAATAAGATCCTTAAAACTATCAGTTAATTGACTCCATAAGGTAATAAAATGGTTAGCAAATTGATACTTTTCAATCGTCAAATCCAAAAATTGTGCTCTATCATTAACACTAACCCAAATATCGCCGTTATGCGTTGACGGTCCAACGACGAAAGTTTCCGCTAATGGATTTCCATTTTCGTCCTTGGGGATAAGTCCAAGATTACCCATAAAGGTTTCGTTCATGTTTTGGAAAATTTTCATAAGCAGTGGACCAAGTAATTGTAAATAATTAATGTCAACCGCAAATATATGTGTCGAAGCTGGAATCATCGGGATCGCTTCAACTGCTTTTTGTGTTAAATTGGTATAAACTACGTTTGTTAAAATTGTCGACAAAAGACCAAGGAAAAGTTCTGGCTTAAAGGTGTCCAAAGAGAAGCTTGCCGACACTTCATCACCTTGTAAACCAACTTTTCCTTCAAAAGTAAATCCAAATTTTTTGGCACTATCTTCCAAAGATTTCTTAACGGGTTCTCCCTTACTCTTGTAAGCAACGAAAGTAGTACCCATTGGGATCTTAGTACCAGACCCCATAACAGTCGTATCAATATCATGTGAAATATACTTAACTTGATCTAACGCATAAAAATAATCCACAATATCAACAGGCGACCACGCCAAATTGATACTTGGTTGAACATTAGTAGTAAACGCACTGAGAATATCACTACGGAAACCGAATGAACCAGATACTTCACCATTTTCAATAAAATCATCTACATCTGTAATATCACCACTTGTTTGTTCAAACTCTATATAGTCTTCAAAGTCTTTTTTAGTTTCATCACCGAATTCAGCCCAACTATCGTTCCATCTTTCACCCCAACTACTATCATCGCTTTCTTCATCGGCTAAGATTTGTGCCCATTGCGACAAAGGAGTAATTGAACCATCAGCATTAACTACGCCGTAATGTGATGATGGAAACAATTCATAATATTTATCACGCCATTCAGCAGCCGTTGTTGGCTTATTTTTATCCGTCATTTCAATCAAAACATATTTACCATCATCGGTATGATCACCAATCAAACGATAAATGTGCTGATTTCGCATATCTGCACCAAAAGCGTCTTCCTCTGTAACCAAACCTATTCGCTTACGGTTTGCGTCATAAGCCATTGCCTTAAAGACTGAACCCGCAATACTAGCTGTATTACCACTGCCAGTTGCAGCGTCCAACGCTCTGAACATGACTTGCGTCGTCTTCAAACCAACTGATACTGCTGCACTAACAAAAAAGAACATTAACAAACCTTTGAAAGTACGGATAACAATTTTATACGGATTGCCACCATCTTTTTCTTTGTAATGTTCTTGAATAATTTTAATAATGGTAAAGAAAATAATTAGTGCCGTCGATAAACCAATCAAGTTTTTGAAAATTGCATCAACGCTTTTATTCTGAATAATCAAGGTTATCATATCTTTACCCGATTCACCGATACCAGCCAAATTGCGGAAAATACTTTCAACACCACTAACAATCCATGCCAACAATCGCCAAATCATATAAAGGAAACTTGGGAGCATTTCCAATACATTATCGATGATCATATAGATAAAGTTACCCAAACCTTCTACGAAAACATTTTCAAGCAACAGATTTCCCCAATTCATAGTTCCAGCTTAAACTATATCGTAAAAATCGCCAAACGCTTTTTCGGTTTTTAGACGTTAAATTTGAAATGGATAATGTCGCCGTCTTGTACCACGTAATCACGACCCTCTTGACGAACCCGACCGTGGTCTTTGGCGGACAGCAAATTGCCGTATTTAACAAAGTCGTCGTAAGAAACAACTTCAGCTTTAATAAAACCACGCATGAAGTCGGTATGAATTTTACCCGCTGCGATTAAAGCAGTGTCGCCCTTTTTAATTGTCCAAGCACGGACTTCGGGTTCGCCAGCAGTTAAATAAGAAATCAAACCTAATAAATGGTAACCTGCCACGATGAGTTTATCTAAGCCACTTTGTTGTAAACCGTACATTTGCATAAACTCGGCACGTTCGCTTTCATTTTGCAAAGCTGCCAATTCATTTTCAACATGAGCACAAATACCAATCACTTGGGCGTTATCCGCTTTCGCAATTTCCTTAATCTTCGCAAAGTGCGGATTGTTTGCTCCGTCGTCGGCAATGTCGCTTTCATTATAATTTGCCACATAAATCACGGGCTTATCAATGCCAGCGTACATCAATTCTAATTTAATGGTGTCAATATCACTTTCGGGGTTTGCTCCACCATCAACATGCGTAACATTAGGGTCATCAAATGCTCGTACGACATGCACAATCGCATCGACTTCACGGATATGTGATAAAAATTTATTTCCCAAACCTTCGCCTTGTGAAGCACCTTTAACCAAACCAGCAATATCAACAAACTTAACCGTTGAATTGATGACAGATTTTGCTTGATAATGTTTGGCTAAAAAATCAACACGGGGGTCAGGCACAGGCACAATACCAATGTTCGGCTCAATCGTACAAAACGGATAGTTCGCGACTTCCGCCCCAGCACGAGTAATCGCATTAAATAAAGTACTTTTTCCTACATTAGGTAAACCAACAATTCCAATCTTCATTTTTCCAACTCCTTTGTTTTAATCCCGACGACGACCAAAAATCATCATAAAATAGGACAAATATCTTAAAAAGTAAATTAACGACATCGCAAAACTAACGACATAAGTATTCGCCGCTGCCCGTAAAACCTTATTCACACCACGTCGTTCTTGTTTCGTATCAATAATTTGCATAGCTTGCAACATGGCTTTACCACGGCGAGAAGCATCGAACTCGGTTGGCAAGGTAATCAAACTAACTACCGCACTCAAACCGTAAACAATACAGAAACCTAACAACAACCATTTGACGTAGATTTCTGCTCCCATGCCCATGGTAAAGAAAGAAGCAACTAAACTAATAATAATCAATGGTGTTAGTAAACGACTGGAAAAATTACTAAGGCGAATTACTAAATTACGGACACGCAATGGTAAATAGTTTTCTGCGTCTTGCATGGCATGTCCGCATTCATGAGCCGCAATCGCCATCGCAGAAACCGATGAACTATGCAAAACTTTTGCCGTCAAACGAACTGCCTTCGCCGTCGGGTCATAATGGTCGCCTTCGCCGTCGCTCGCTTCTTCAACGTGAATATCTAATTGGTTTTCGGTTGCAATGCGTTGCACCAAATCTTTGGCCGTAAGGTTGCTCCCGCTTTCCATGTGATGATAATGGTTAATTACCGTGGTAACTCGAATGGAAGCAATGATGGCAAATAACAAGACAGGCAACATTGCCAAACCCGAGAGAAAATAAATTAGTTCCCAAGTCATAATCTATTATGAATTATTTTACCATTTGTAACAACAAATTTTTCAACTCTGCCATGTCTTTCACGTGGATAATTTCCGCACCGTTTTGTACGTCTGGATTATTATCACGACTACGAAAGAAATCATTGACCGTATCAAAGATTTGTCCAGCTCCGCCAAATTCATCAACAATAATCATTTTCTTTTTTGCAAAGAACGAAAACAATAATTCACTAAACGTTCCCCAACTGCCACCCAAAGCAATGACAACATCACTGTATGGTGTCATATCCATACTGCGTTTCAAGAAGTTTTCACTGTTCGTTGGCAAAATGTTTTCGTTAAAAACTAAATCGGTAACGCCGTCCGTGGTAAATTTGTAGCGTTCCAAATGTTCTTGTAAATCGACCGCAGGTGTGTAGCCAATAACTTTGCCGTTCGCTTGCACTGCACCACGTCCAACATAATAAGGATAGCCACCACAAGCACCCGTTAAAATTTCAAAGCCATTGTCTGCCAAAAACTTACCCAAATCTGCACAAGCTTGAATTTCTTTTTCGCTGTAATGTTTATTGTTTGTTCCGCCATAAACGGTAATTTTCATATTTAGAATCCCTCCCTTAAACCGATGGTTTTATTAAAGACCAAACTATCTTGTTGGTCGAGTACATAATAACCTTTACGCACGAATTGATATTTTGATGACACATCATTGCGGTCAGCTAACCATTTTTCCGCATAGCCATGACTTTCATGTAAAGAATCACGGTTAATGTTTGCGTCGTTCAAGTCGGTACCTTCCTTTAACAATGGTTCAAACGAACGAATTGTTACTGACACAGCATCACGAGCATTAACATATTGAATTACGCCCTTGGCTTTTTCGTCGGTAATTTCACATTCCAAAACATCACCAACTTGACGCAAGCACTTAATCTTATAAGCTCCACGTAATTGCACAACACCACCTACGGTTAAGCGTTTATATTTCGGTGGCGGATTATCGCTAAAATCACTGCCGTCAATCCAGATTTCGTTAGAGAAGCTAATTTCATGCGTGCCAGCAGTTTCATCGTGCGGATTATTTGTAACGGCAAAAACTTCGTTTTGATCATAATTGACAATCTTTACTCTAATCGGGTTTTCCACAACGGCAACACGTAAAGCACATTTGTCTAATTCGGTACGCACATAATATTCCAAAGCAGACAATGGTACAGTCATCACATTTTTAGTAACGCCAGTTGATTGCACAAAATCCATAATTGCTTTGGCAGGATAACCACGACGACGCATACCGCAAATTGTTGGCATACGTGGGTCGTCCCAACCACTAACCAAACCTTCATCAACGAAGCGTTTTAGCCAACGTTTACTCATCACAAAACGTTCGATGTTCAAACGAGAAAATTCGTATTGTTCGGGTGGAATTGCTGGCAAGTCTGGTAAAGCACCTTGACATTGTTCCACGCACCAATTATAGAGTGGACGATGATCTTCAAATTCCAAACTGCATAAGCTGTTACTAATGTGTTCAATGTAATCGCTTAAACTGTGAGCAAAGTCGTACATCGGGTAAATACACCAAGCATTGCCTGTGCGGTAATGAGTTTGACGGTTAATCCGGTACAAGACTGGATCACGCATGTTCATATTCGGTGAAGCCATATCAATTTTAGCCCGCAAGACGCGACTGCCGTCCGCAAATTCACCAGCACGCATGCGTTGAAACAAGTCTAAATTTTCTTCAACTGTACGGTTGCGGTAAGGACTTAATTGCCCCGGAACACCTAACTCACCACGCATGGCTTTGATTTCTTCCATCGAGCTATCATCGACGTAAGCCAAACCACGTTTAATCAAATGCACGGCACATTGAAATAATTTTTCGTAGTAATCGCTGGCAAAAACAACTTGGTCGTATTCCACACCGAGCCAGTTCAAATCACGTTTAATTCCTTCCACATATTCCATGTTTTCTTTGGCAGGGTTGGTATCATCAAAACGCAAATTAGCTTTGCCATGATATTTGCAACGCATACCATAAGAAATACTAAACGCTTTCGCATGACCAATGTGCAGAAAGCCGTTTGGTTCAGGTGGATAACGTAAAATAATATTTTGCCCACGATTTTGGGCTTTCACTAATCCTTCTTCAATAAAGTTCATATTAGATTGTAAATTTCATTTTTGAGTTTGTCTATTCCAATTTTTTGCATTGCCGAAATAACAATTGCTCCGTCAGGGGCAATGAAGTCAGGACGCTTATCAATTTTATTAAAAACTAACAACTGTGGAATTGCACCAGCACCGATATTTTGCAAAACTTGATTGACCACGGCAATTTGCTTTTCGTATTCAGGGTTAGCACAATCCACGACATGGATTAACAAATCCGCTTCCCTGGTTTCGTCCAAAGTTGCTTCAAACGCACGGATAAATTCATGTGGTAAACGATTGATAAAACCAACGGTATCCGTCAAAACAAAATTTTTACCGTCCAAATAAATACCACGAGTTGTTGTATCCAAAGTTGCAAACAATTCATCTTTGGCGTAAACCCCCGCTTTGGTTAATAAGTTGAACAAAGTTGACTTCCCGCTGTTCGTGTACCCGACCAAACAAACACGTTGTTGGTGATGGCGTTGACGCACGGAAATTTCACGAGCTTTTTTCACATCGGCTAACTTGCGTTCCAAAGCACTAATCTCATCACGGATTAAACGTTTGTCTAATTCAAGTTTCTTTTCGCCCGGACCACGCATACCAACACCGTTCCGCATTTTACTCATCAAACCACCACTACCAATCAAGCGTGGTAAGTTGTAACGCAACTGTGCTAATTCAACCTGCAACTTGCCTGCCGCACTTTGAGCCCGTGCCGCAAAAATATCCAAAATAACTTTACTACGATCCAAAACCGGAACGCCGAGTGCTTGTTCCAAATTACGAACTTTACTACCAGATAGTTCAACATCGAAAACTACGACGTTTGCGTTCGTTTCCGCAATCAGTTGTTTCAGCTCATCAACTTTACCCTTACCGATATAATAAGTAACATCAATGTCTTTGCGGTTTTGAATCACACGACCCACCGTTTGTAAATTACAGGTGGCACACAGTAAAGATAATTCGTCTAAATCTTCAACAGAAAAAATTTGGTTGACACCAACGCCAACCAAAATTGCTAAATCAGGGGCAACCTGATTATTGTGCATTGCGTTCAGCCGCCGCTTTGGCTTTTTTTGCCTTGACGTCGTTTTTTGTTTCAATACGTTTTAAACCGTCATAGTAACCACATTCAGGGCAAACGATGTGAGGCATAATTTTTGCCTTACATTGTTTACATTCGGTTAACGTCGGCACAGTTAATTTACTGTTATTTGCATTACGTGTATTACGACGTGCTTTCGATACTTTGTGTTTTGGTACTGCCATAATGAAGTAGTTTAACAAATAATACTTGAAATGTAAAGAACTTTCATATATATTTATCAAATGGGTTTATTAGCAAGAGCAACCGAACTATTAGAACAAGAAGAAGCTAAGGCAGTGGCGGCAGCAACAAATGCCAAAACTTTCAAAAGCTATACGAAAAAACAACAGAAAACCAGAACTAACAAAAACCAAAAACTCAACCACCAATTCCGTAAATTGCGTAAGTTTGTACTTGCAGTTACAATGAGCATGACATCGCAAATCACGACGCCAGTAACTTTTGATGCCAACTTATTCAATTTCAAATACCAAGAACCATTAAAGATTGAAATGACAATGCCGACGGCTGACCAAGAAAAAGCTCTCAACCAACACATTGAGAACTTTGCCCAAGGTTTACAATCCAAAGTTAGCCAAAGCGAACGTGAAGTTTTAGCACGTATGCTTTACGGTGAAGCAGGACGTGGTGCAGACCCGTTTGAAGTCTTGCATACCGTCTTAAATCGTGCCGCTTCCCCACTTTTCAAAGGTTCATTAACCGACATCGTAACACAAAAAAATCAATACGTTGGTTATAACGCCAAAAACCCACTCACCAAAGACTATCTCGACATGGTTGACCTAGTCATTGATGAATGGGAAGCAAACGATTGCAAAAAAATTGACGGTTGTAATCATTACTATTTTGTTACTGGTATTCCAGGTGTTTGTAATAAATTTGAAGTTAGTCCAGACAAACACGGCAAATGGGTACCGACTAAATCGAAAAAATACGCAACCATGCAACATTACTGCGACACCGCCACGGCACAAGCAGAACGCTTTTTCGCAGAACGTAATCAACAACAAGAAAGTGAACGTTCACTTTAATTAGCGTTGCAATAATTGTTCACATTCCAAAGCAATCATCAACTCTTCATTCGTCGGAATGATGAGTTTTTTGCAGTTTGGCAAGAAATCTAAATGTGCCATCACTCGGTCGGAAACGAACTTACGATGCACACCAATGCCACCCGTCCAAACTACCGCATCGCAACCTTTCATTTGAGCAACGTATGCACCAACATACTGCACTAAACGATGGATAAAGACATCAAGAGCAATTTTAACTCGTTCGTTTGTTTGCATTGCTGGTTCTAAATCACGCATGTCGGACGAAACACCTGACAAACCTTTCAAGCCCGATTCTTTATTCAAATAAGTAATGGCTTCATCAATCGTGAAGTTATGTTCCTTACAAATAATACTCAAAGCTGCGGCATCAATATCACCCGCACGTGTTCCCATAACCAAACCAGCTAACGGTGTCATGCCCATACTGGTATCAACACATTTACCGTTTTGTACCGCACAAACACTTGCCCCATTACCAATATGACAGGTAATGATTTTCAAGTCTGCTAACGGACGGCCTAATTGTTCAGCCGCTTGCATGGCAACGTAGTGATGACTTGTCCCATGGAAACCATATTTACGCACGCCATATTTTGCGTAGTCTTCATAAGGAACACCATACAAGTAAGCACCTGGTTCCATCGTACTATGGAACGCCGTATCAAAAACTAAAACGTTCGGCAAGTCGGGCATTTGTTGGCGACAAGCACGAACACCCGCCATCGCTGCGGGATTATGCAACGGAGCTAAAAATTCAATGCGATCCATTTCCGCCAATACTTCGTCATCAACAATGACGCTGTGCTGGAAGTTTTCACCGCCGTGCACGACACGGTGTCCCACCGCTTTAATTTCACTGAGGTCGACTTTGCTTAAAATTTCTTGAATCGCCGACGCATGGTCGGTTACCCTTTGAATATCATCATCGACAATTTTTTCCTTAGTAGTGGTTTCAATTACTTGGTATTTAACCGAACTACTGCCACAATTTAAGACTAATATCTTCATATAATGATTGTAGCATATATTTTTTTTGTGGTATAATAATTTAATGAAGATTGCTGTGATTATTGCCGAGTTTAATCCCTTACACAAGGGTCATGAGTATTTAATTCAACAAACTCGTGCCTTAACCGACTGCACACACATCGTAGTTGTCCAAACAGGTAACTTCACGCAACGTGGCGAACCCGCAATTATTGAAAAACATTTACGTGCCGAAAGTGCGGTGATGTGCGGAATTGACGCAGTTTTAGAAATGCCAACCGCTTACGCCACCAGCAATGCCGAAGTCTTTGCCAAGGCAGGTGTCCAAATTGCAAACGTAATTCCGCATGCCAGCTACCTTGTCTTCGGGGTTGAAGATAACAACATGGCAATTCTCAAACAAATTGCTTACGTCAAATTAAAACAAAGTCGTGAGTTTGAAAAGTACATCAAAATTCACTTAAAAGCTGGTTTGTCTTACACGGCTGCCCAAGGCGAGGTTATCAAAAAATTACTGCCGAAAATTCCACCCACAGTGATTACCCGCATTTTAAGTGGCACAAACAATAATTTAGCCATTGAGTACTTACGTGAACTTTATCGTTTGCGTAGTTCAATTCAACCGATTGCCGTAACACGTTTCAAAGACGAAGCCAAACAAACCAACACCAGTGCTTTGGCGATTCGTGATGCGTACTACGCCAAGAATATGTCCATCGAACAATTTATTCCTGCCAAAGTTTTACCATTCATGATGGAATCAATCGAAAAACACCCCATCAAAGAAATGTTCGAGTCAACCATTCTGTTTAATGCGAATAACGAACTTGATACCAAAAATACTTACGATGTAACTCCCGACATGGCGAAAATGTTACGTAGCCGTCGCCCCGTTACTTACCAACAACTCACCACGATGCCGAATAAACACTTTTCGACGAACCAAGTTAAACGTGTCGCTTTGCACACAACACTCGGCGTAACCCAAAAAGATATTCAATTCATTTATCAAAACAAACATTTACCCTACACCAACTTGTTGGCAATCCGTAGCGATGCCCATGACTTGTTCAATGAATTAACTTCAATTCGCATCACCCCTGTTATTACGCACGGTAACCGTAACCGCCCGGTCATGAACAAGTACTATCTCCGCATGCGTCAAATCGACCAGCGTGCAAACAGCTTATACGAAATCTCCTGTAAGCAAAAATTCTCACAACAACCCGCTTACGTGGTATTAAATCATGACGAACCCATTGACCCGATTGTCAACGACCAACCAATCCCCGATGACGAACCCGCCCCAACAGAAGACAAATAAAAACACCGGTTAAGGTGTTTTTTTACGGTTATGGAAACGGGTATGCAATAATTCTTCCGCCAGCTTGCTGTCGGGACTGCCTAAATAATCGCGGTATAACTGTTGAATCGCTGGATTATCACTCGACTTGCGTAAGTCTTGATAACGGTCCATCTCTTTGATTGTTTCCGCTCGCTTTTGAGCATTGCCTCGGTTATCTTGAATCAAACCAGTATCACTCGGTTGTCCACCACCGTTAACACAACCACCCACACACGCCATGACTTCCACAAAATCATAATCGACTTCTTTGGCTTTAATTTGTTGAATTAACTTTTCCGCATTCGCAATGCCAGAAACCACAATGCTTTTCAAAGGGCGTGGCAACTGGTCTTTTATCGTTCGCAAAGTCGCCTCACAAACACCACCCGAAGTCCCAAACATCAAACCTGCACCCGATGAAATTGCCAACGGATTATCAAACTCACCTTCGGGCATGGCTGCCAAATTTATGCCTTGCTGTTTCAAAAAGCGAATTGCGACACGTGAAGTCAACACCATGTCAACGTCTTGAATTTCATCACGAGTTATCTCATCGCACTTCGCAATACATGGCATCAACATAACGGTAAAGATTTTTTGCGGGTCAAGTCCAAACTGTTGAGCATAGTAAGTCTTGATAACTGCCCCCAACATACCCATCGGCGACTTTGCCGTCGACAAGTGCGGAATCAATTCGGGGTGTACTTGTTCAACGTAGTTCACCCACCCCGGACAACACGAAGTAAATTGTGGCAAATTTTTACCACTTCGCAAACGCTCCAACAATTCATGACCTTCTTGCATCACTGTTAAGTCGGCAGCAAAATCCAAATCAAAAACTTTATCAAAACCTGCCTGACGCAAAGCACTCACCATTTTACCTTGTACGTTGCTTCCCGTCGGTAAACCAAAACCTTCACCCAAGGTAACCCGTACACTCGGGGCAGTCGCAATCACACAATGAATCGTCGGGTCGCTCAATTTTGCCAACAACAACGGCAAGTTACTATCTTCGACCAATGCTCCGGTCGGACAATGTGCAACGCACTGCCCGCAAGCAATACAGTTTGTGCTGGACAAACCTTCGTCAAAAGCACAACCAATTTTGCCTTCAAAGCCACGTCCCAACGTACCTAATACGCCAACTTGTTGCATGTCATGACAAACTTTCACACAACGACCACAGCGAATACATTTGCCGTTATCACGTATAATGTGATTGTCTTTGCTGATTGCTGGCAATGGTTGACTGCGTTCATAAGTCGTTTGCTTGGCTCCGTACTGCGTGGCAAAACGTTTCAAGCGACAATCTTCGGCACGAGAACAAGACAAACAGTCTAAACGGTGGTCCGCCAAAAGTAATTCCAAAATATTTTTCCGAGCATTAAAGACTTCGGCATCGTTCGTAATAATTTGCATGCCGTCCGCAATTTGTGTATTGCAGGCGGTAACAAAACCACGACGTCCCACAACTTTCACCAAACAAACACGGCAGGACGCAATCGCCCCAATACTCTTTTCGTAGCACAAGGTAGGAATTTGAATCCCGACCGCCGTGCAAGCCGACAAAATGGTTTGCGGTTGGTTAAATTCGTAAGGTTGTTGGTTAATCATAACTTTCATTTGTGAGTACCTCCTGTAATTGCCTGAACGGGACAAATTTTTGCACACAAACCACACTTCACGCAGATGGCAGGGTCAATGTGGTGGCGTGTTTTTGGTGTTCCACTAATGGCTTGCACC
>JAGAOQ010000019.1 GCA_017623705.1 Clostridia bacterium
AATATCGTGCCAGCACAATTAAAAGTCGAATACGCAATTGCGTAATGTGTATATTTAATCAAAGTACAAAGTATTAAAGTTTCCGAACAATGAATATTGAAAAAAGACCGCCTTCGCATGACGGTCTTTTTTTTATTGTGTTTCGGAGATTGATATTTTGTGGTCGATGGTGTATACTTACTTTGGGAAAAGGTAAGAAAGGAAAAGCTATGATGAATAAAAATGAGGCAAAGTTTGTTGCATTGTGTACACTTATTTCTAATGAGAACATAGATCGTTTGTTTAACCTGGTTGCATCTTCGAGTGAAACTAATGCAGCAGAAATACTTTTTACTGCTTTGAATGATGCAAGGAAGCGGGGCGAAAATGTTTATACGGTTTTTCTTGGGGCGAAACTTTATTCCGCCGATGTAACCAGAGAAGGTATTCGTCAAGCTCAGTTAGGGCAACCTTACGAAGGTAATAAAAAACGTTTTGTTGAAAATGTGTCAAAAGACGCATTGAAAGATTCACAACAAAACGGTACGGAAATTGATTTCAATTAGTTTTGTGTAAGTTTGTGTGCTGTAATAATGGTGTAACTGGATGCATTAACGGTAATTAGATAATTGTTAATGGTGATATACCAGTTTTTTCCTTTTCTTGCGATGACGGCTGTGCTTGATTGAATTTGTTTTGCACACCAAGTGACAATATTATCTGTTTCAAGTGAAAGGTTGCGTTTGATTCGGGTAATGCCGAGTGTTGTTGTGTGTAACTTGTGTAAGTTGTTCAATAAATGATTTTGATTGTTCATTATACTTCTAGCACCGAGTCCATAATTTGCGACAAGCGGTCGCTGATTTGAATCATTTGCGGGGAAGTGCCTTGTTGATGTAAGCCCACAATCGTGAGAGAACCGCCAGCTTGTAGTAGACTGCTGGAACATAAAATGCTTTCGTAGTCCATGACGGCAGCACTTGAATAAAGATTAGGGTCAATTAAGCCAGCTTTTTGCATGCAACCATTAAATGCCGTAAACATTTTGTCTAAACTGTCGATAATAAGTACTACGTGTTTGCCAGTGTCGGCTTGTTGTTTAGCGTAAAAGAAAGTTGATAAACAAGTCATGAGCTTTTCACGGCTACAATAATTAGGTTTGGTGAAATAAGTTGTTGGTACGGTGAAGTTAGTTGGTCTACCGTCGAAAGACAATAAAATTGGCAGGACATCGGCGGGCAGTGTGGTCATCATCTTGGCAACTTTGTCGGTAACGTCTTGATTGTCTTTTACGGGAATCATTACAGAAGTGCCGATGCTGACGGAATTGCCGAGTATATCGATGCTACGATTAGATTTTACCACTGGTGCATCGTCGTAAGTAACGTGCGTAATTTCGATAACTTCGCTGACGGCGTAATTGTTAAACTCTGAATTGTAGCTAACTTTGGCTTTAATGCGGTCGCCAGTTTTTAAGTGGTGGAAAAGTACGAACTCAATCGTGATTAAAAATGGTTTACGGTCGTCTGTAATAAAGACGGCGTTGCCATGGTCCAAAGTATGGACATAACCAGTTAAAATTTTGCTAGTATCATCAAGTGGAGCACTACGTACTTGGCTGTACGTAATCTCTAATCTTTTAATCACGTCATCAAAAATCGAAGACATGTGAAAACGCATAGACATACCACTTATTTAATGTTTTGTTACCGTTTTGTCAAACTAAATCAAGTCAAAATAAGAGAAAAAAAGTTGACACATTGTCTTTTCTATTGCATACTTATGACACTTGCTATAAAAAAGGAGAAAATGTAAAAAATGGCAGAAAAAGAAAAATTTGACAGGAGCAAATCACACGTTAATATCGGTACGATTGGCCACGTTGACCATGGTAAAACTACATTAACGGCTGCAATTTGTTCTACTTTGGCTTTGGAAGGTAATGCAAAAGCTCAAAAGTATGACGAAATTGATGCTGCTCCAGAAGAAAGAGCACGCGGAATTACGATTAATACTGCTCACGTAGAATACCAAACCGCAAAACGTCACTACGCACACGTTGACTGTCCGGGGCACGCTGACTATGTTAAAAACATGATTACTGGTGCTGCTCAAATGGACGGTGCAATCTTGGTTGTGGCTGCAACTGATGGTCCTATGCCACAAACTCGTGAACACATCTTGTTGGCTCGTCAAGTTGGCGTTCCTTACATCGTTGTTTTCATGAACAAATGCGACTTGGCAGATGATGCTGAATTGCAAGACTTGGTTGAAATGGAAATCCGTGATTTGTTGACTCAAAACGGTTTCCCTGGCGACAGTGTTCCAGTTATTAAAGGTTCTGCTGCTAAGGCCTTGGCTGCTGCACAAGCAGGTGATGCTTCATCAGCTGACTTGAATTGTATTAAAGAATTGATGAATGCTGTTGATACCTATATCCCAGAACCTCAACGTGAAATCGACAAACCATTCTTAATGCCAGTTGAAGACGTATTCACAATTACTGGTAGTGGTACTGTTGCTACTGGTCGTGTAGAACGTGGTCAAGTTAAAATTGGTGACGTTGTTGAAATCGTTGGTTTAGGCGCAAACAAATCTACTACCGTTACTGGTGTTGAAATGTTCCGTAAATCATTGGATTCAGCTATGGCTGGTGACAATGCTGGTTTATTATTACGTGGTGTTGAACGTAAAGATATTGAACGTGGTCAAGTATTGGCT
>JAGAOQ010000020.1 GCA_017623705.1 Clostridia bacterium
CCGACAAATATTACTTTCTTAGTTTCTTTCGCTTGCTCCATAACTTAAATATAATACTATATAATCATTAAATCAATTTAACATTTATTCTTACCATATTTTATATCAGATGCCACTATATAACGATTAAGACCACTCAAATCTACTATCGGATCTTTAAAGATTGGATCTTGCAATACTTGCCACAATTCGTAATCCAAATATTCGTCATTTATAATTAAACAACGTTGCAATAATATTTCTTTCGAAAAAGATCCATAATCATTCATTCGTTGGAATTCAATAAAATTAACGCCCAAAGATTTGCCTAACCTTACAAAATCTGGCATTTCACGAAAATTATCCCGTTGCACTACAAAATTCAAGTTAAATTTTCTTATCAATCCTTCATTCTTTAAGCTAGAAATAAACTTTAAATTTTTAATTAGAATTTGAAAATCACCACCACAACGAAGTTTTGAATAAGTTTCTGCCCTTGCTGCATCTACCGATATAATAACATCAAATAAATTATACTTATTTTTTATCCAATTCCAATTTTCTTCATTAAATAATGTTCCATTTGACATGATACAAATATTTTCACATTGTAAATCAACTTCTAATAACTTTCGATAATATCGACTATAAAACACTTCACCTTGTCCCGCAACAGTTAAGTTTTGTGTATGATTCAAAAATTTAGAATCCAATATTTTTGATAAAATCAAATCTGTTTTTTTTTGCGTCAAGTCATCCATAATATATCGTTCATTACGACATGATTTGCAATGGAGATTACATGTACGGTCAAACGCTAATGTAACACTTTTGGGATATTTTATTTCAAAAAAACTCTTATTTGAATTTTCAGCACTAACACAAAAATGCGGGCACCATGAATACGTATTACATAAACAATATGACCCGTTTAAGGATGATAACTTAATAATTCTAGCTTTAACACTATGATAAATATCAAACAAATTATCTGTCGTTAATAAACTACCAAAAGATAAAATTGCACTACAACAGCCATAAATTTGATCATCTATAATATGCATATGACTTTCCAAAAGAGAACACTGAATATTTTTATTAACTGGAGCTCTTAAAACATATAAAAACAATACTGATAAATCTAAATATTGTAAATAATCCAAATATGTACTTTTAATAATACTGTAATTGTTGTTAATAATTAACTTCTTTAATTTGTTTATTTTTCTACGATGTTTAATAGTTGAACCATTAATTAAATGCCAAACTACTTTTAATAAATTATATATCCAACCAAAACAACAACTTAATAATGTTTTTTTATTAAATTTTTTCAATTCTTTCCTATGCCTGCGACGATTAACTAAATATTCTTTATCTATTTGACGGCAAATATCATCTAGGTACTGAATATCTTTTTTTGATTTCCAAATTTTTGTAATTAGTTTTTTACTTTTACGTTTGAATTCACATACATAGATTGTATAGTCTTGATATTGATCATAATTTTCATTTGTTAAAGTTTCTACTATTTTGTAGTTTTCGATTGCTAAAACATATGCTACTTGTCGGCAGATTCTTTCACTGCCGACAAATAATACTTTATTAGTTTCTTTCGCTTGCTTCATTAAACATAATTTATACTATTTAACCAACTAAATCAATTAAAACCATATTGCTATGAAATTATCTTTCCAAAAAACCGTTATAAACTAATTCTTTGGAGTGATCATTGTACAACCCAGCAACGATTTGAGTTTGAAATCAGCCAAAGTAATTTAATCACCTTCATTTTAATACCTGCACATTAATTGCAACGACACCATGCTTCTTTTCAGCTTCTGGTGTATAAAATTGATGATACACATCAACAATCGCTTCGTTTTTCATCTCAGCAAAACCAACTTTTTCTTTTGGCAAAGTATTAACCATTTCGGCAAAAGAATCAAAATAAATTAAATCCTTAACTTCAACAAATAATTCCTCGCAAAGTTCGGGTTCTTTCTTTAAGACAATCACATCGCCGACATCAATCAGTTGACGTTTTTCGTCATTCAAGCGAACCTCGTAAATTTTTTCACCTCGCTTAATCTTATCAAAATAGATAGCTCTGATTTTCATTTCGTGTTTCATCATGTTCTTCTTTTTATTTTTTAGTGGTGTGAGTAAGCAGATTCGAACTGCTGATCTTCCGCTTAGGATGCGGACGCTCTATCCAGCTGAGCTATACCCACTTAAAAGCAAGTATAACACATAATGCTAAATATTTTCCAACAAATATCGTGGTTTCATTTTTTTAATTGCAATAAACGTTGACATGCTAACCGAGTATTGGCATAAGAGTTAAACCCAGTCAACCGCACATAATTTTCACCACCGACACCGAAACCAACCCCTGGCGTACAAACAATCCCCGTTGTTTTCAAAAGAAAGTCAAAGCACTGCCAAGAAGTCATTTGTTGCGGACAACGCACCCACACGTAAGGCGAATGCTCACCACCATAGTATTGCCAACCCAAAGCTTGTAGAGTCCGA
Source organism: Clostridia bacterium (assembly GCA_017623705.1). Classification (GTDB taxonomy): domain Bacteria; phylum Bacillota; class Clostridia; order Christensenellales; family UBA1242; genus RGIG8050. The sequence continues at coordinate 2,515 of JAGAOQ010000020.1, forward strand.
CAAATCAAACGCAAATTACGTTGATAATAAGCAATATTTTTTTGTACCGCTAGCAACCCTGCGGACGAAAAGACAGCTTCGGCACCACGTTGAACAATATAACTCACGCCGTTAAATTTAGTCGCTTGACGACGACACCATAACTGGTTAAGTTTCACCCCTTGATAACATAGTTGTTTAGGAACAATCGTATAACCGCAACGTACCCCCGTAAACCCCGCCATTTTAGAAAGCGAACCAACTTCAATCGCACATTCACAAGCTCCGTCAATTTCAAAAATACTTTTCGGCAAATGCGAATCTTGAATAAAGCAAGCATACGCACCGTCGTACAAAATCACAGCTTGATGTTTGCGAGCAAAGTCTACCCATTGTTGTAATTGTGCACGATTATAGCAAACGCCCGTGGGATTAGCTGGATTGCATAAATAAATTATATCCGCCTTAATACTTTCATCGGGCAAAGGTAAAAAATCATTTTCCGCAGTTGCGTAAAAAAATTGTGGCTGGCGTCCAAGCATTAAATTAGTTTCTAAATAAACTGGATAAACTGGATCATACATCGCAACCGTAGCTTGTGGATCAAAAATATCCAACAAATTACTTAAATCACTTTTCGCCCCATCGCTAATTATAACTTCCTCAGGAGCTAGTTTTACTTGATACTGTTGGGTGTAAAATTCAGCAATCGCTTTACGTAACCACGGATACCCAATTTCTGGACCATAACCACGAAAAGTTTTTGACTTGCCCATTTCGGTACAAGCTTTGCGTAAAGCTGTTACGACCACCGACGGCAACGGCCGAGAAACATCGCCAATACTTAATTTGATAATGGACCGCTCGGGATTTGCTTTTTGAAACGCCCGAGTTTTCTCCGCCACCGCACTAAACAAATAATTCTTGGGTAATGTTGCATAGTTTTGATTAGTCTTCATCTTGCACCTCAACTTCAATTACACCTCTAAATATCTCGTATGCCGGACCTAACAAACGAACTTGCTCACTGGCGTAATCCACAACTAATTCGCCACCGGGCAACCGAACTTTAATCAGCCGTTCACGATTACACAAGCCACGGACAACACTTGCCACAGCCACGGCACAAGCCCCCGTCCCGCAACCAAGCGTTTCCCCTGTTCCTCGTTCCCAGACACGCACTTCCAAAACATTATCGCCAACCACACGGGCGAACTCAACATTTGCTCCGTCAGGGAAAATTTTGCTATGCTCAATTCGTTGTCCTAACCGCTTAATGTTATAGTTTTTAATTGCAAAATTAGGAAACCATACAACGTGTGGATTTCCCACCTGCACCTTTGTTAAACCAGTTATCCCAGCAAAGTCGACAGTCCCGACCTGTGCCGTTCCCATACTAACACTGTAATAATGATCCCGTAAACGACGCACAATCTTGACACCGCTTTTGGTAGCAATTCGACAAACATCGCCTTTCATCTCACCGTGCGTGTATAACCACTCCGCAATGCAACGCACCGCATTTCCGCACATCATACCTTCACTGCCGTCAGCATTGTACATCGCCATTGTTACATCAGCTTCCGCCGTCCCAGCCAAAATTAAAACCAAACCGTCAGCCCCAATTCCAAAATGACGCTCACTTAATAACTGAGCTAATTTCTGTGGCTGAGTAATTCTTTGATGACGTGCATCAAGATAAACATAATCATTACCTACTCCTTGCATTTTTGTAAATTCAAGTAACATATTGCTATTTATGCACCAGCAAAATAAAAAGTGAGTTAGTAAACTCACTTATCCAAAACAATTTCAACTGGTAAATGATGTAACAAATCCGTACTCGTCAAATAATATTTAATACCATTTTTAGTATAAACCAAATCACCCCGTCCACCTTTACCATGCAGATGACCATAAATCACAGCATCAACATGATATTTCTCACAGAGTTTAGTAAACGGCGAATCATCACGCAAACAATTAAACGGTGGATAGTGTAAAATTGCGACTAACTTTTTATCGCCTTTTTCGCCCGCACTTTGTAAAGACATTTCAAAGCGTAGGACTTCACGTTCGTAAATTTTCTTATCTTCATCAGTTTGGACTCGGTTACGTTCTGGTGTCTGCCAGCCCCGAGTTCCAACAAAGATTGTATCGCCGAGTATTACGCTATCATTTTGTAAAACTTTAATTGAGTTCCCCACAAACGCCCGAATTTTGGAAACACTTTTCCACCAATAATCATGATTGCCACGGATAATCACTTTTGTCCCGTTGAGTTTGCGGATAAAGTCAAAATCAGCTTGCGTTTCTTCCATTCGCATCGCCCACGAAATATCGCCAGCAATGATTCCAATATCATCAGGCCCAACCACAGCATTCCAATTTTTGGCGATTTCAGCTTCGTAGTTTTGCCAATGCTCGCCAAAGACATTCATCGGCTTGTCAACAGCAAACGATAAATGGAAGTCGGACAGTGCAAAAATTTTCACTGATGTTTTCTCCTAAAATCAAAATTCGCCCACGCCCCGTCTTCGGGTGGATTCACAATAAATTTCAAACGGTCTTGTGTCGTTGGGTGATTAAATTCTAATTGATAAGCCCAAAGTGCAATATCTTTCACACCCTTACGGCTCCCCCCGTAACGAGCATCGCCCACAATAGGATGACCAATGTGTTTCATTTGAACCCTAATTTGGTGCGAGCGTCCCGTTGCTAATTCAACCGCCACCAAAGTATCACCCTTGACCGTATCCACCATGCGGTAAGTCAATTCAGCTCGTTTTGCTCCTGTCGTTGATTGCGGAACAACGGCAACCACATTACGTACGCTATCCTTCGCTAACCAATTAACCAACGTCGCCGTTCTTTGTTTCGGTTCACCGTGAACTACGGCGTAGTAAGTTTTCTTAAAAGTCCCATCTTTAATTTGTTCCGCCAAACGTGCCGCCGCTTTGCTAGTTTTCGCAAAAACCATCACACCGCCCGTAACACGATCCAGGCGATGAACAATTCCGACGAAACCACCTGTGTACTCTTTTAATGATTCTTGCAAACTTAAATCATGTGAACTGTCAGCCACAGTTGGTACGTTTTGTGGTTTGATTACCACCAAGAGATGATTATCTTCATAAATGACGGCATTTGTTTCCATATTATAGCATTATACAATGCAAAAAAAAGTTAGTAAACAATTTGCAACTATTTCGATTTATTGTTAATATATATGCATAGGAGGTATTGTTCAATGGGATGTGAAGGATGTCCAGGTTGTGGCAAACCTACGAAATAATTAACAGAAAATGAAATTGGGGAAAGAATCATTGTTAGCAATTATTGAAAGTGCCTTGTTTGTACTTGGTGCTCTCTTCTTTTTGTTAACCTTAGTATCTGCTTCAACCCCGATTTGGATGTTAATAGTAGGATCATTGTGCGGACTCTCGGGTGCAATCTTATGGTTGTACCCGCTTGTAGTTCGTATAATTGCCCGAGCTAAATCCAAACGCAAAAACCAACAAGACCAAATTGCCGCAATCTCACAACAGATTCAAGGTGCCGATAATCCCGAAAATGATACTTACGAATTACACCGTGCCGATTCCTACGATAATTTAGCCGACAAGGCACTTAATACCGACCAAGATACCGACGCCGAAACATGGCAATAAAAATTAAGCGAATTAAAAACCACTTATCAATTCAATAAGTGGTTTATTTTTTTATTAAAAAACATCATTTACATCGCTGGCGTCTTGTAACGGCACAATGTCGGGTAAGTTTTCTTTCACTTTGGTTGCCGGCAATGGCACAGACGCAACGCCGTTTACCTTGCTAACATCTTCGGGATTCATGAAAGTTGTTAACTCGCCAATGAATTGTAATTTGAAATATGGTGTCGGTCCACTACGGTTTTTGGCAACAATAATTTTGGCTTCATAATCACGACTATGAACATTCTGTTCACTTTGTGTTTCCGTCTTTGGTTTATGAATAAACATTACAATATCCGCATCTTGCTCAATCGCACCTGATTCACGCAAGTCGGATAACATCGGTTCGCTGTCAGACTTATTGGCACGAGATTCTACCCCACGATTCAACTGTGATAGCAAGATAACTGGCACGCCTAAATCCATCGCCATCATTTTCATCATACGGCTATTCGCAGCAACCTGCTCTTGACGACTTTCATTACGTGAACCCGTTGCTGGTGCACCCATCAAACCCAAGTAGTCAATCATGACTAAATCCAAACCACGTTCCCGTTTCAAACGCATACACTTACGGACAATTTCAGTTGCGGTAATTGAACTGGTAGTGTCTAAATATATATCAGCATTTTGCAATTTTGCGTTAGCGTCCCATAAGCGAGACCATTCTTCTGGCGTCAATTCCCCATGCAAAGCGTGTGATAAAGAAACCTTTGCCACCGAACAAATCGCACGATTCGCCAACTGTACTTTATCCATTTCCAAAGAAAAGACCGCAACTTTGGCTTTTTCTTTCAAAGCAGCATTCAAAACAATGTTCAAAGCAAAACTGGTTTTACCCACACTAGGACGTGCCCCGATAATGATTAAACCTTTTTGTAAACCATTTGTGATACTATCCAACACCGTGTAACCCGTCTTAATGCCACGCAGTGCCGATGGGTCATGAGCAACCAAATCAAAGTTATTCAAAACGGTTGGCAACTCGTTTGAGAGTTTGGTTAATTCTTGACGTTCATTTTCTTTGCTAATGTCGAAAATTAAACGTTCAGCATACTGCAAAGCAGCATGAGCGTCTTCCATAAAATGTTTTTGTTTCTCATCGGGATTTGTCAAAGACTTGGTAATACTTGCCGCAGCACGATCCAAACGACGTAAAGTTTCATCTTTACGTAAAATATCAATGTAATGACGGAAATTAACAGTCGATGGAATCATATCCATCAAGTTAGCCAAATACTCATTCCCGCCAACCGCTTCTAACTTGCCCGTCGCTTTTAAGCGTTCGGACAAAGTAACTAAATCGACAGCAATATTTTTGGTTGCCAAGTAGCAGATAGCTTCGTAAATCATACGGTGTGCTGGTGCATAAAAATGTGATGGCTTCAAACGAGTAAAAGTTTCCAGACAATCATTGTCCAGTAGCACAGCAGCAATTGCAGATTGTTCGGCTTCCAAGTTGTGAATCATTGCTTGATTATAACATGATAGCGGATTACTTGCAATATGTTTTGAGTTATGGTATAATTTGCTGTTGGATAAATGGGCAATTAGCGACTGCCTGTAACCCGTGCCGCTAACCGGGATTGACCACACGGCAGAGAGCGTGTACCGAACCATGTTAGACAGAATCTATCGGTGTTGACGTTTGACGTCTTAGTAGTCGGTGAGATTGCGAATCGTGTCAGATGGGGAACCAAGCAGCACTAAACAGTTTTCGCCGAGCTAATTAAGTGTCGCCAGACCGAGCCATTAGACTGGTTATCATCTTTTGGGAAACGACCGATCCGTGTTCCAACACCACTAACACCGTCTTGCACGGTGTTTTTTATTTTTCTAAGGAATCCTTAAATTTTTTACTCGCCCGAAAAACAGGTTTAGTTTTAGCTTTAATTTTAATTGTTTCGCCCGTTTGTGGGTTACGCCCTTGACGGGGTGGCGTCTTTTTAATTTGGAACTTGCCAATGTCTAAGACGACTTCATCGCCACTCTTAACCCCGTCCACAATTTGATTTTCTAGCCACGAAACCATTTCTTTGGCATCTTTTTTTGTAGTACCGAATTCGGCACTAAACTCCATGATTAAATCGCTTTTTCGCATACCTAGTTTATTTCCTTTGCACAAATAATTTAATCAACACACCACCACTAATCAGTAACGCCACACCATAACACAACAAGTTGGCAATACTAACCGCCATGATGCCTAACGGTTGTAAAGCAAATAATTCAAAAACAATTTTCACCACGCCACCACAAATCAACGCCCACATCGGTATCTTTTCGTGATCGCACCCTTGCAAAATACTGCCCGCCACCTGTGTTAGCCCGATTAAAATTACCGCCCAACTTTCAATTCGCAATAACAAAATCCCCGTTGCTAATTCTTCGGGTCGTCCTGCAAAAGCTCGACCATACAACAAAGTCAAAATAAACTTCGGCAAAAGAAATAACCCGACCGCCACCGCTGTGCCAAACAATAAAAAGATACCTAACGCCGTCCAACCTTTGCGACGCATCGTGCGACAATCCCCCTGCTTATAAGCACGAGAAACCATCGGTAACATCACCGTGGCGATTGCTACCCCCACCACACTCGGCAAGTTAATCAAGGTGTGTACTGCACCTGTCGCAATGCCGTACAATTCAGTTGCTTGCTCAACCCCACTGCGTTTTAATGCCTGCACCACGTAAAAACTGTCAAACAGTTGAACGAGCGGGAAAGCTAACGACATTACCATAATCGGTGCCGAAATAGCAAAAATGCGTCGAATTACTTGCCATGACAATAGCGACCAAAATTTAGGTTTTACTTTTTGTTCATCGCCCGTTTGCGTCTTTGACGCCAAGCGACTTCGCACTAAATATACAATCATCAGCATTAACATTGCCACTAACTCCGACACGGCAACCGCTAAAATTGCCCCGAAGACTGCCCACAAAATACTAAACCGAATTAACCAGAAAGCTAATGCTAACCCGACCGCAACTTTAACCGCTTGTTCCACAATTTGCGAAACAGCCGTCGGTACCATATTGTTCAAACCTTGGAAATAACCACGGTAAGCCGAAATCACACAAACGAACCAAACTGCTGGTGCAATCGCAAGGTATAACGGCCAAATTTCCGCTTTGCCTTGCCAAACGGCGATTGGACGAGCTAACGCTAAAAAAGCGAGCGTAATCACAATCCCGATGACCATCAAAGCAACCAAAGCATTAACAAAGATTTGGCGAGTTTGTTGCCGATCATCACGCACCCGAGCAATCATTTTTGACAAAGCAACGGGGATTCCCGCCGACGAAACAATGAGCAATAGCGAATACAAAGGAAAAACTAACTGGTATAACCCGATACCATAATTCCCCACAATATTAGATAAGGGGATACGAAATACGACACCCAGTAAATGGCAGATAACACCTGCCACACTAAGAATCAACGCCCCCTTAACTAAACCTTTTTTTGCCACATTTTAATATGTGCGAATTACAAACTTTTCATTAGTGGATTGTTTTACCACGGTTACGCAAACGTTTACCATGGTCTAATTCCATTTTACGAATTCGTAAGTTTAACGGTGTAACTTCCAACAATTCATCATCGTTGATAAATTCCAAAGCTTCTTCCAAAGTAAATTGAATTGGTGGTGTTAAACGCAAAGCTTCATCACTACTTTTGGAACGCATGTTCGATAGTTCTTTCTTTTTGCAAACGTGAACTGTGATGTCATCACCAGCAGGGTTAGAACCAACAACCATACCCGCATAAACTGTTACCCCAGCCCCGATGAACATTGCCCCACGGTTTTGAGCGTTATACAAACCATAAGCATTACTTTCCCCGTCTTCAAACGCAATCAAGCTTCCCGTTTGGCGAGTTGCAATATCACCCTTGTAGTAGTCATAACCATTACTAATGGTATTCAAAACGCCTTCACCTTTGGTATCCGTTAACAATTCGCTTTTGTAGCCGAACAAGCCACGTGCTGGCACTAAAAACTCTAATTTCAAGCGACTGCCATGTGGTGTCATACCCAACAATTCACCACGACGTGCCCCCATTTTTTCCATGACAGGTCCCATGCTTTCTTCGGGAACGTCAATGAAAGCTTTATCAATTGGTTCCATCAATTTGCCGTTTTCATCATGCTTGTACAAAACTTTCGGCATACTAACCGCAAATTCGTATCCTTCACGACGCATGTTTTCAATCAAAATTGACAAGTGCATTTCGCCACGACCACTAACTTTGAACGCTTCGGTGGAATCAGTTTCCGCCACTTTCAAGCTCAAATCTTTATCAGCTTCTTTATACAAACGTTCACGTAAATGACGACTGGTAACAAACTTACCTTCCTTACCAGCTAACGGACTATCGTTAACCATGAAAGTCATTTCCACACTTGGATCACTAATTTTGGTAAATGGCAAAGCTTGTGGATTTGCAGTACCACAAACTGTATCCCCGATTCCCACATCAGCACAACCCGAAATACAAACGATGTCCCCACCTTCGGTTTTTTCAATCGGGATTTTTTTCATCGCCATGAATTCGCAGATTTGTGTAACCTTAAAATTAGTTTTAATTGTATCATCATAATAGTTTACACGGACTGCACCCGCATTAACAGCCAACTGTCCGTTCGTAACTTTACCGACAGCCATCTTACCAACATATTCACTATATTGCGTTGCCGAAACCAACATTTGGAAATCATTTGAATCTTCATATTCTGGTGCAGGCAAATATTCAACAATCTTATCCAACAATGGTTGCATGTCAGTTGTCGCCGATTCTACGGTCAAGCCCGCAATCCCGTTACGAGCACTTGCATAAACAAACGGACTGTCTAATTGTTCTTCACTAGCGTCTAAATCCATTAACAAGCCCAAAACTTCGTCTTCAACTTCTTTAATGCGAGCATCAGGACGGTCAATTTTGTTAATTACGATAATTACTTTATGTCCCAATTCCAAAGCTTTTTCCAACACAAAACGTGTTTGAGGCATTGGTCCTTCGTAAGCATCAACCACCAACAAAACGCCATCAACCATTTTCAAAGAACGTTCAACTTCACCACCGAAGTCAGCATGCCCGGGCGTATCAATAATGTTAATCTTAACGCCTTTGTAACGCACAGCACAGTTCTTTGCCAAAATTGTAATACCACGTTCACGTTCCAAAGCATTACTGTCCATCACACGGTCAGCAACAACTTGATGGTCGTTAAAAGCTCCACCTTGTTTTAATAATTCATTAACCAAACTGGTTTTACCATGGTCAACGTGAGCAATAATTGCCACGTTACGAATCTTTTCATTCTTCTGTATCATAGGGAAAATCTTATCACAAAAATTCTAAAACTGCAACACTTGATTTAGCTCATAACTTATTGCAACTTAACGTTTTCTTCGCCGAGAATTTGATTTAGTTCGTACAAAATCGCTTTACATTCCCGAATTTTAATCTCCGGAGCAAAAGCATTTCCCGTCGCCGTATCCTTAATCACAACTGGAATATCGCCACTGTAAGATGTTAACGCATTAAAGCAATCAGCTTTTACAATCGGGTCTTGTAAGTTAAAACGTAAATACAACTTTCGTTGCGGAGTCGCAGGCACATCAAGCGGTGCAACTTTCTGGTTCAACAACTCTAAACTATCCGCAATAATGATTGGACTTTGCCCATCACGTACCGAAATTTTACCCGTAATTTTTACCACACTTTCCTTGTCAACCATGTTCTTAACTCTCGCCCAGTTTTTCGGGAACAGCATCACATCACAAGTCCCCAACATATCTTCGACGTTCAGGATTGCCATTTCTTCGTGTTTCGCTTTGGTGTAAACTTTCTTTACTTCAACAATTAAGCCACCCATCACAATACTGCTACCGTCTTCATATTCGGGTTCAGCCATTTGATTTTCTTCACTTTCATCATTAGTTTCTGCTTCCGCTTTCTCGTCGGTATCATCATTTTCTTTGGGTAGTTTTGACGTATTAAAACTAAATTGATTAAACGAATCCAAATATTCTTGCAACGGGTGTCCACTTAAATACATGCCAACATATTCTTTTTCAAAACGTAATTTAGTAAGTTTATCATATTCTTTAATGTTAGGTAACGTAACGTCAACATCGTCCGTTTTTATTTCGGCAAACAAAGTTATTTGTCCCATGTCAGCGGCTTTCTTATCGTTGGTTACCGCTTTAACAGCGGTAGGATAAATACTCATCAACTGACTACGGTAAGCACCTAAACCGTCAAAACAACCTGCCAAAATCAAACTTTCTATACAACGTTTATTCAAAGCTTCCGCAGGCACACGCTTGCAGAAATCCATGAACGAAGTAAAATCGCCATGAGCTTCACGTTCCGCAATAATGGCATCGACAACACCTTCCCCGACGTTTTTAATTGCCGACAAACCGAAACGAATTGAATCATTATCGTCCGCAACCGTAAACAAAGACGCACTCTTGTTAATGTCAGGTGGCAAGACCACCTTGCCCTTAACACGTACTTCGGCGATGTAGTGCGTCATATCGTCCCACTTGTTGATACGGTTGTTAATCATGGACGCCATGAAAAACGAATAGTAATAGTAACGCAAATAAGCCGTCTGGTAAGCCAAGAACGCATAACAAGCCGCATGTGATTTATTAAACGCATAACCCGCAAACTTTTCCATTTTCGCAAAGATACTTGCCGCCACATCATGAGCAACACCATTATTGACTGCCCCCTTAATGTTCAAGCTTTCATCACCGTAAAGGAAAATCTTTTTTTGTTTTTCCATTTCGGCAACTTTCTTTTTCCCCATTGCACGACGCACAATGTCCGCTTGCCCCAAAGAGTAACCACCCAAAACTTGGAAAATCTGCATTACCTGTTCTTGATAAACGATTTGCCCGTAAGTTTCTTTCAAAATGTCTTTCAACAACGGGTGTTCATAAACTGTTAATTCTGGGTGGTGCTTATTACGACAGTATGTTGGAATCATATCCATCGGGCCGGGACGATACAAAGAAACACCCGCAATCAAGTCTTCGATGCAGTCTGGTTTCAAGTCCTTCATAAACTTTTTCATACCGCCACTTTCCAACTGGAACACGGCATCAGTTTCGCCCGCACTAATCATTTTGTAAACGTTCGGGTCATCGTAGTCCATCTTGTAAAAATCAATCGACTTACCTAATTGACGTTTAATGGACTTAATCGCCCCGTCAATATCCGTAGTTGTAATCAAGCCCAAGAAGTCCATTTTTAAGAAACCCAATTCTTCAACTTCGTTCTTGTCGTATTGCGTAGTTACGATACCACCATTCTTAGCTAACGGGCAAGCATCACCCACCACACGTTTACAAATCACGACACCCGCCGCATGCACACTGCAATTACGTGGGAAACCTTCCACCTTAATCGCCATATCCACAATCTTTTTAACCATGGAGTCATTACGGTACATCTCTGCCAATTCTGGTTTGTATAAGTCATCAAATTTCGCTTTTTCTTTGGCTAGCTTTTCCGGGTCCGTAATTTTAGATAAATCTTTCAAACCAAAAATGTATTCCAGAAACGGCGGTTTCTGGCGTTGGTTAATTTCAATCGGTTTGGTAATCTTTGCCACTTCGGCAAAAGGCAAATCAAACACACGAGCAATATCTTTAATCGCCGCTTTGGCAGCCATCGTTCCAAATGTAACAATTTGGCAAACATTATCCCGATGATACTTGTCAATAACGTACTCAATTACTTCGCCCCGACGCTTACAGCAAAAGTCCAAGTCAAAGTCCGGCATACTACGTCGTTCCAAGTTCAAGAAACGTTCAAACAGCAAATTATACTTTAAGGGGTCTAATTTGGTAATTCCCAACGCATACGCCAAAATTGAGCCCGCACCCGAACCACGTCCAGGGCCAATTGGAATATCATTTTCCCGAGCAAACCGCATGAAATCGGCAACAATTAAATAATAGTCAATAAACCCTTGACTGTGGACGACGTGTAATTCTTTTTCGTAGCGTGCTTGAATTTCAGGCGTAATTTCGCCGTACAAACGTTTCAAACCTTCTTCGGCTAAACGTTTGAAGTAAACTAAATTATCTTCCCCAGTCGGCGAAGTAAACGCAGGAATCAAGTCTGCACGAGCAAACGGGTCGCAATTACACTTTTCCGCAATTACCACGGTGTTGCTAATTGCCCGTGGCAAATCAGGGAACAAAGCAGCCATTTCCGCCCCCGACTTATAGTAGAACTGGTCGGTATCAAAACGCATACGGTCAACATCATTAACCTTACTTTGCGTTGCAATACAAATTAAAGCGTCCTGCATCTCGGCATCTTCGTGGTACAAGTAATGAATATCATTGGTCGCCACTAATTCAATTTTTAATTCATCAGCTAACTTAACAATCCCCGCATTGACTTTTTTCTGTTCCGCAATCCCATGGTCTTGCACCTCTAAGTAGAAATCTTCGCCAAACATAGTTTGCAAACGTACTGCATACTTCTTTGCTTCGTCATATTGGTCCAGCATTAAATAGTGTGGAATATGTCCCGCTAAACACGCCGACAAACAAATCAAACCTTCGCAATGTTGAGCCAAGAAATCATAGTCAATCCGTGGCTTATAATAAAAACCCTTTGTCCACGCAGCCGTATTGATTTTACAGAGATTAACATAACCCGTATTATTTTTACACAACAAAACCATGTGCCCACGGTGTTCCCCAGGTTCACGCACATTCATGTTATCAACAATGTAAATCTCGCAACCAATAATCGGCTTAATATTAACATTTTTACTTTTACAAGCTTGATAGAACTTATACGCACCATACATATTGCCATGGTCAGTAATGGCACACGCACCAGCACCTTGTTCTTTGGCAATCTCAACTAGCTTTGAAATTCGTGCCGCACCGTCCAACAAACTGTACTCGGTATGCACATGCAAATGAACAAACTGTGGTCCGTATTTAGATGAAGGTTGGTTCTGCGGTAAATTTTCGTCCATTGAGATAGTATAACAAAGACTGCGGTTCAAACGCAAACTCTATCTCGGTCGCACATAAACACTGCTTGTTTTGATGATACAAGCGGTTTAACTCTGCCTTGCCATACTTTCCATCGCCCACGATGTAAAGTCCAATACTTGCCAAATGAGCACGAATTTGGTGTGTCCGTCCCGTCAATGGACGCACTTTCAAGAGCGAAAATTCACCCTTAGGACGCACAAATTCAACCACCGTCTTCACCGACAAAGCCCCAGGTTGCTTTTCTTTATCAATCATAACCGTCCCTGTTTCCTTGTCTTTCAAAAGATAACCCGTCAAAGTAACTGGCGATTTTTTCAAAATTCCAAAGCACAAAGCCAAATACGTTTTTTGCACTTGCCCGTTCGCAAAAGCATCTAGCAACGCTTCTTCCGCCTCGGTGTTTTTTGCAAAGATAACTAACCCCTCGGTATTAACGTCCAAGCGATGAACCGCCGTATAGCCCAATAAACGTTCCAAAGTATTTTCGCCCGTTAAACTACTGGTTTCAATGCCCTGCGACTTAAAGACGACCGCAACGTTGTGGTCTTTCCACACCATACGGTAAGGTTGCCAACTTTTCAAAGCATTATCCGCATAATAAACTTGCACGACATCGCCCACGTTCAATGGCACATCACGACTAACACGAGCCCCATTAACTTTTACGTCTTTGCGTTTCAAAACTTGTTGCACAAAAACATAACCTGCCCCTAACAAGTTTGCTTTCAACAAGCCACTTACTGTCGTCCTTTGTTTTACGGTAAAAGTTTGTGTCTTCATACCGTAAACAGTGTGATTTTCCAAACACTGGCCATCACAACTGCCCCCACTGCCAAAACCATGGAAGACATAAAGATTACCATCAATAACCGTTCCGTCTGTGAAATGTTCAGCCGATTACCATAAATTTTATGATGCCAAAATAACAATAACACTTCTGCCGAAACAACAAACAAAGCTAATAGAGCATTCACAACCGTATAAAACGAAAATATTTGTGATAACCAACCCGACAAAATCATCATGAGCGGAAACAACAAGATATTCACGACACTGGATACAACGTACAACGTCATCAACCACTTAGTCGATTGCGGATTTGAAGATTTCGTGGTGTACTCTTTGGCTAAATTATCAATCTTATCAAGATAATGTTGTTGCTTTTCAGGACGCACCTTATTACGCACATAACTACGGAACTTATCCGCATAGTCAATCGTTTGATAATCCAAACAATTATCCAAAAAGCTTTCCGCCCACGGCACATTCATAGGGTCGCTTTTAATCTCTGCAAAAGTCTTCAAATAGTCATAAACCAAACCTGCTTGATAACCTGACAACTTTAACAACAAATATGCCGGACTTTCCAAATGCGGAAAGTTCGCCACAATCTTTGATAACAACATAAATGGTAACTCTGGACCATACTTAATTTCCAAAGCCACACACTCGGCAATTACCGCATTGATTTGGTCAGCATCAGCACAACGACGTTCCACAATCGCATTTGCCGACTGAGCCGAAATCGTTTCGCCACACTTTGGACAAATCAAAAACGGTGTTTTCGTCTTCAATAACAAATATTCATGACACTTAGGACAATTTCCTGCTTCCAAGTTCACATTATGGTTTAACACATCCGCAATAATTTTGTCGATACATTTTTAGTTGTTTTGACAATTCCACACTGCGTTTGAACCCATCTTGCTTCTTAAAATCACTCGGCACGTAACGGTCGCTAATACTTAACCCGATTGCGTTAATCACTTTCGCATCTTTGTGTGGACTGGTCGTCAACGAAGTTGCAAAATAATCAAAGCCCAATTTCTGCACATACTCATAAGCATTTTGCAAACGCAAAGTAAAACAACGCACGCAATTTTGTGGTTGCCAATTTTCATGATGATAAGGGTGGACAATCACTTTATCCGTCAACTTGTAAAGTGCTTCCAAACGGCGGTCAAATTCTTCCTGCGAATCCAAATTATCGCCCCAAAACAAACAGGTAACATCGTAATCGACTGCCAACCTTTCCACCGCAACCGTGGCACATGGTCCACAACAAACCGCTAACAATAACCGAGGTTTCATCATCTTATCCCAAAAGCGGTTCAACTTTGGTTAATGCAGCTTCAATGCGTGCATTCAAATCAAAATCAACCACCGTCGTCGCATATTGCAAAGCCGAAGTAACTTTCACAGCATCAGCATTACCATGCATCTTAACCACAGCTTTTTTCAAACCTAAAAAGATTGTTGCGTTAGTTTTATCCATTTTGTTTGCCTTAAACTTCTTTAATTTGCCACCCAAGAACAAAGCACCAATTTTACCACCTAAACTACTCATCATCACGTTCTTAACGGACTTAAAGACAAACTTCACTGTGCCTTCAATACTCTTTAACAAAACATTGCCCCAGAACCCATCAGCAACAACTACGTCAACATTACCATGGAAAACTTGGTCGCCCTCAATGTTCCCCACAAAGTTAAGTAACTTTTCATCACGTAACTTACTTAACAAAGCATAAGCTTCTTTCACAACTTCGTTACCTTTGGTATTTTCTGTACCAACGTTTAATAACGCAATCCGTGGATTATCCACACCCATCGCCTTATAATATTCATTCGCCATCACGGCAAATTGCACTAACTGCACCGCAGTACAATCCATATTTGCACCGCAATCTAACAACATAAATTCTTGCCCGTCTTTCATCGTCGGCAAAGTAGGACATAACGCAGGACGACTAACGCCCGCAATCCGCCCAACCTTCATGAATCCACCCGTTAAAACTGCTCCCGTCGAACCAGCCGAAACAAAAGCCCCACAGTCTTCACGTTTTTTCAGTTGTTCCAAACCTAACACTAAACTGCTATCAGTTTTTGTACGGATAGCTTGTGTTGGGTGTTCGTCCATCGCAATATTAACTTTCGTATCAATAATTTCCACACGATCGCCAAATTCCGCAACCTGTGGTTGAATTACACTAGCATCACCCACCAAAACCAACTGCATTTCAGGATTTTCTCGTAAAGCAGTAATTGCCCCAGCCAACATTGCCGATAAACCATTGTCGCCACCTAAACAATCTAAAACAATTTTTTTCATAACACAAGGATACCACAAAACCGCCAACCTGCCACTAATTTTTTAATCACAAAAAAAGAGCCGAAATAACTTCCAGCTCTTTTGATTGAATAATTGAAAAACAATTATTTAACGATGTCAGCAACAACACCTGAACCAACAGTATGACCACCTTCACGGATAGCGAAACGCATACCTTTTTCGATAGCAACTGGTGAGATCAATTTAACACTCATTGAAATGTTGTCGCCAGGCATAACCATTTCTACACCCTTTGGCAATTCAATAACACCAGTAACGTCAGTTGTACGAATGTAGAATTGAGGACGATAACCATTGAAGAATGGAGTATGACGTCCGCCTTCTTCTTTTTTCAAAACGTAAACTTCTGCGGTGAATTCAGTGTGTGGAGTAATTGATTTTGGAGCAGCCAATACTTGACCACGTTCAATATCTTTACGTTCAACACCACGTAACAATAAACCAGCGTTATCACCAGCCATTGCTGAATCCAATGATTTACGGAACATTTCAATACCTGTAACGGTAGTAGTTTTGTCAGCACCTAAACCAACGATTTCAACAACGTCACCGATTTTAACTTGACCACGTTCTACACGACCAGTAGCAACAGTACCACGACCAGTAATTGTGAATACGTCTTCAACTGGCATTAAGAATGGTTTGTCAACATCACGTTGAGGTTCTGGGATATAGGTATCAACAGCGTTCATCAATTCTTTAATACAATTCAAGTCAGCTGATGAAGCATCACCTGCTTGTGCAGCAGCCAAGGCCTTAGCAGCAG
>JAGAOQ010000021.1 GCA_017623705.1 Clostridia bacterium
CATTTCCGCCGTAAATTTAGTATCAGCTTCCACCAAAGCAGTTGTCAATACTTCACCTTCGCCATTTAATTTCCAACCACTAAAAAGCTGTTCGTCTGTTTCTGCTATTTCGGGTAAATTAAACTCTTTATTTTTTTGTACAATTTGAATACGCCAAATTAAACCATCTAATTCGTATGTAACAATTGCTGCATGCTCATCTAAGTTATTTACCATATTTTCAAAATCGCTAACTATTTGATTTAAGTCTTCAACTTCTTCATTTAAGTCTTCGTTTTCTTGTGTTAAGTCTTGGTTTTCATTACCCAACGACAAGTTCGACAAACCGAAACTGACCGCAAACAATGTCGAGATTGACGAAATGCAAACCGCCAAGAACATTAAAATGATACGGAAAATTTTATTATTCATTTGTTTTTCTCCTTTTTCTCGCAGGTACAATGACCTACTTACTAAACGTATAATAGAAAAAAAAAAAAAAAAATCAACTAAAAAAAAGCCCGCCGACGATTTTGACGTTATTTGGCGGACTTTGGCGTTATCCGTAATGAAAAATTTACATGGTTTTTTCTGGGGTGGGGACTTTTTTCATTGGATTACTTGCCAATAAATCTGCGTGTTCACGGCAACATTGTCTTAACGATTGTTGATACGCAAAACCCATGGTCGTGATTTCTCGTTTTAATTTTTGAGCATCGTCTTGGCTCATTTTCATGTCCGCATTTGCCAAATCTAAATGGTCCAACAAAACTTGATGTTCTTGATAGTATTCATAATCACGCAAACGATTCCAACGGCAGTACAAATCAGCCCTTTGATTTTCCAAATTGTCCAAAGCCGATGGTTGACTTTGTTTAATCCAATTACGTTCAACCACGGTCAACAAACGGTCAGGGTTATAGGTATTTTCAAACGCCACCGCACGAGTTTGTTCACGCCATGTATCAGCATACAATTCCAAAGCCACTTCCACGTTGTAATTATCAACGCCCAAGTTCAAAGCAGTTTTCTTGACACGTTCACGGAACGCTTTATCGTAAAACTTATTTTTGTGGTCGATTTCCTTAACCGAAATCGAAGCCAACGAAAAGCAGTCGTCTTTTTTGTGGTTCTTAACAACCGCTTCAATACAACCTTTCACGACGTACCTTTCGTATTGATTACGGCGGTCGTCAAATTTCGGCGATTCCATAATGTATTCTTTTATCTCATCGAAAGCAACACTACCCACCGCCACCGTCGGCAACTTGTTCACCGCTTGTTCCAAATAAATGGCTAACCACTCCACATCACGTGTATGCAACGGCAATAACTCTTTCACCACCGAACGTTTGCTTTTGTCTTTGCTGTTTAAGTTTTTAACACTTTCCACCGCAAAATTTTGATCGGGGAAAATTCTATCCAAACATGTATCCAATAATTGGAACACTTTGTTATCTTTTTGTGATGTTAATTTATTGAACCCTTGGGTTACAATTTGTTTTAATTTCATACTTTATTATAAATTTTCCCCGCCCAGCAAGTCAATATTTATTCACAAATTTTTCAATTATTTTGTTCGTACAGTTTCAAACTTCCCCACGCTCGCCAAAGCAGGTTCTGGCTTGACATCACCGTACTTAATCACGTCAAAGTATCGCCCCATGCAATTTGTCAATTCGTTTTGGTATTTGTACGCCGACAAGTCAATTTCTTTCCGCAAACTTTCCACCGCTTCATCGGGCATTTTCATTACTTCGGTCGCCATACCTAAACGGTCAATCGTCCCTTTGTGATTGAGATAATAATGATAATTTCGCAAAGTCGTCCACTTGCCGTACAATTCTTTTTCCCGTTTCTTCAATTCAACCAACGCATGAGTCCGTCCTTCCAAAAGCGGATTGTTCACTTTCAAACTCGCCAAAACTTTATTCACCTTAAAAGTATTCAAAAACGAAATGGCACGAGCTTCATCTCGCCATAAATCCAAATTCATTTCCAAAGCATCTTCCACGTTCAAACGGTTTACACCCAAAGTACGCATTGCCCCGACAACCCGCTTCCGCAACAGTTCATCATAGAAAATACTTTCCCGCTCTTGTGCTTTGGTCGCTCCGTCCGCATAAAAGTCGTCGCCAGCTTGACTCTTGCTCACCACCGCATAAGCTTTGACTAAATCTTGCTCGTATTGATTGCGTTGCGTTGCAAACATCGGCGACTCGTTCACGTATTTTTCAAAACTCGCCAGAGGAATTGCCCGCACTGCATCTCGTTTCGTAACTTTATGATTTTTTAATAACGCTTGATTACTTTGTAAATGTTGATAAACTTCCGCTAAATATTTCGCCAGCCATGGCTTGTCATTAAGATGATACGGTAAATATTTATCGTGATAAACATTTTTCACATTAGCATCTTCACGAGTTAAAAAACGTAAATTTTTCGCAACCGCTGGAAATTCTGGGAACAAGGCACCAAAAAATTGGTCCAGCACCTTAAAATCTTTTTTGAGATTCATCTGTGCTTTAACGTGGCTAATCTCGTGAGAAATTAAATGTTTTAACTTCATACTAAATTATATGACCTTGCTTTTTTCACTGTCAAGATGCGTAACATAAATTTTTTCACAATTTTTGGTGAGTTTTGTCTTATTTTGTGATACAGTCAGCATATTCTTTAACTTTACCCGTCTTCACATCGTATTCAACGTTATACAAAATATCAATTTGTTGACGGTATAAATCTTTGGCTTTGGACAATGACATTTTCATTGTCGGGGTTGCCAACTTCAATTTATCAATTACCGCTTGATGTTTTAAGTAGTAATTACGTTCACGCAAACCTAACCAACAATCTTTATATTGGTCGAGCTTGTTCTTACCATTTTCATCACGTTCTGCCAGTTTTACTGGGTCTTTGAAATCTTTGACGTAAGCCACTTTAATGTGGTTTTCAAAAGCGGTTTCCATCACATTCTTACGCCACAAGTTAGCATTGAGTTCCAAACTCTTTTCCACACTGTCTTGGTTCAAACCTAAAAAGCTCATTGCTAAACAAACTTTATCACGGAAAATTTGGTCATAATTCAAATCTTTTTTGAATTCGTCTTTACGTTCTTTGGTGTAAAAGAAATCGTTAGCATCTAAATCGATCCAGTTTTTGACGTAAGCATGAACCACATCTTGTTCGTATTGATTACGTTTCGCATCAAACTTTTTTGAAGTGGCAACATATCTTTCCACCGTTGCCAACGGAATCATTTTGTTTGGCACTTTGGTGTCAACTTGGTGATTAGCTTGCATGTATTCGTTAAACCAAACATTGTTTTCAGTATAATGACGCAAGAAACGAGCCAACCACTTATTATCACGAGTATGGAACGGCAAATTATATAGGTTACAACTATCGAAAGCACCGAAGTGTTGCACTAAAACATGTTCCGTATTACTATCTCTTACTTCCCACAAACGTTTCGCAATCGCTGGTACAT
Organism: Clostridia bacterium; assembly: GCA_017623705.1. Taxonomy (GTDB): domain Bacteria; phylum Bacillota; class Clostridia; order Christensenellales; family UBA1242; genus RGIG8050. The sequence goes on from JAGAOQ010000021.1 coordinate 3,470, forward strand.
TCGGGAAAAAGGTTTCAAGATACGTGTCTAATTGCTTAAAAGCTTCTCTTTCTTCTTTTTTAACGTGAATTTGATTGAATTGATTAAATAAGATTTGTTTTAATTTCATGGAGCGTATTATACTCCACCGCCAAGTGAAAAGTCAAGATTCCTGCCTAAAATTATTGTTCTTTTCCTTGGTCAAGAGCTTCTTCGCAATCCATCACCGACATCAAACCATTAAAGATTGCCGACTCATACTTATAATCGAATTGACGGTTTTTAATTCTTAACTTCATCACTTCATCAGGACTTAATTTCATACTCGGCGTAGCTGTCCCAAGTTTGTCGATAACTGGCTTATGCTTTTGATAGTAATCATACTCACGCAACTGCATCCAAGTATCTAAATTACGGTATTCATTAGCTAGTAAATCTTTCAACACGGGGTAATCATATTTAGATAAGATTTCTAATTGCTCGTGTTCCAATTTTGTCTTCTCATTATAGAAAGCCCGACGCATTAAATTTTTACGCCACAAATCAGCATTCAATTCAATCCCCGCTTCCACGCTATCTTTGTCAATTCCCAACGAAATCATCGCTTGACTAACTTTACTACGGAATTTTTTATCGCAGTTCAAATTGTTACCAAGACGAACTTTATCTTCCCCTTTCATAAAGAAGTCATTTGCTTGGCAATCACTTAACCAGTTACGCATGTAACCACGGACGACACCTTGTTCATATTCACAACGCTTCGCATCAAACTTCGGCGAAACTTCCACATACTTTCTAATACTACTAAAATCTACTGGCATATTGCGGTAAAGATAAAACAAATCATCAAACCATTTATCTTCGTTCAAAGTTGCATACGGCAATTCTTTTCTGCTATTGATTGCCCCTAAATTACCTTGATTATTTTCAAAGCACAATAACTGCGAAAGTGATTTTTCCACATATCTCGCCAACCAAATCTCATCACGAGTATGGAACGGCAAGAAACGGATATTAAAAATTGTGTGATAATCACGGTCAAACCATTCCAAATTTTTCATGGTCGCATTGATATAATTCTGCGTCGGGAAAAACTCGTCGAGATATTGATCCAAGAATTGAAAGTCTTGACCGAGCTTTGTGTTCTTATCTAATTGCTTTTGGTAGAAACGATGACTTAAAAAATGTTGCAACTTTTTCATTGCAACATTGTAAATGATTGAATTGTTAAAATCAAGACCCAAAACCTCGATGCTACTTAAATAATTTTGGTGCGGTCGAGAGGGCTTGAACCTCCACATCTTGCGATACAGGATCCTTAGTCCTGAGCGTCTGCCAATTCCGCCACGACCGCACGTACAATTAGCATAACAAAAATCTTGCCAACTGTAAAGCGGGGCGAACCAGTTTTAGCAACTTACAACTGACCACGACGGATAATTTTTTGTACCGTTTGCCAATAATTAGCTTTTTCGACATTCGTACGAGTACAAACTGGAATTTCCGCCACAACTTTGCCATTGTCGGTTACCAAGACTTGACCAATTTCCGCTGTGCCATTGCACGGTGCGGTTACCGTCGCTGGCACTTCGACCGCCAAAGCAATTTGGTCATTTTGATTTTTCGCCGTCAAATGATAGTAATTATAAGCAGGATAGACTTCCACTTCTTCATTAACAGCATTGTTCAATTTGACAGTTTGCAGTGGTTTACTTGCATCAACGACTAAACGGTTTTCAAAATTTTGGCAAGCATAATCTAACAAAGCACTACTTTCGTTAAACCGAGTTTGACTGTTACTTGCTCCAATAATGACCGCAATCGGTTGCAAGTCGCCTTTCTTTGCTGCCACCGTAATGCAGTGTCCTGCTTCGTTGGTAAAGCCCGTCTTTCCACCCAAACAACCTTGATAACGGCGAATCAACTTATTCGTATTCGTTAAGCCCGTAACTCTACCACTCGGGTGTGTCAAATCATACATCCAGACATGATTGAAATCGCCGTAATGTGGTGATTGCATAATTTTTTGGTACATTTTCGCCATATCTTTGGCACAAGAATACGCTCCCGTTGCTGGCAACCCCGTACAATTCACAAAGTTCGTATCTTGACAACCTAAACTGCGGGCAAACGAGTTCATCTCTTCAACAAAGTTTTCTACCGAGCCACTAACATATTCCGCCAAAGCAACACAACTATCATTTGCCGAAGCCACCACAATGGATTGAATTAAATCACGGACACTATACTCACTGCCCGCATCGAGAAAAGCTTGACTGCCACCCATGGAACTAGCACGTTCACTTACCAACACCATGTCGTCCATGTTAATTTTGCCCTGTGCAATCGCATCGTAAATCACACCCAAAGTTGCCACTTTCGTCATCGACGCAATCGGTAAATGTTGGTCGGCATTATGCGTAAACAAAACTTTACCACTGTTCGCTTCCAACAAAAAACCCGCTTTCGCTGTAATTTGCGGAGCATGATTTTGCTTTACAACTTCATCTGCCGTAACTTCGCTGACCGCAACTTCGGGAGCTGTTACCGCCGTTACCTTGGGTTCGCAACACGGAGCAGTAACAAAGGTACTTCCCACCGTTGCGACTGTTAAAGCTGTCATTAAAAGATTTTGCATTTTCATAACTTTATCATGCGGAAATTTACAAAGCTTTATACACAATTTTACCTAAAATCGTACAAAAGATTAAATATTCAAATAATCCAAACGCCACCGCAATCCCAAGCACCAGCACAACCCCCCGCAAAATTGCTCCCCACTGCCACTTGCCATGACAAGTACGACACTCCCCACCGCACCGAAAAGCCCAAATTAAACCTGCCAACAAAATCGCCGTTACCAATAACAACCACACAGTATAAAAGATAATCACTAAAATTGCGGGAAAACTAAAATAAAAGAACACCCACCAAATCGCTACACTCAACCAATAGCCATGAACCAAGACTAACGGAAAAATTATCCATGCCGTTACCCGTGATACAACCGCACAAATAAAGACAATTAAAATTGGCACAATCAACGACAAAATTCTTTGCCAAATAAAACTACCTATGCTGGGACTAAGTGCCGTCGCATTCAACAAATTACCATCAATTAAGTGGTAGTTGATACCGTCAACTTCCACGTCGCCCACGACCAAAGTAACTATCCCCAGTACCGCTCCCACTACCAACCAAACCAACAACCAACAAAAAGTTGTTCGGTAGCGTTTACCTTGAATCCGCAACAAATCTAACAATCGGCACCACCAAAGGGCCCACATAAATAATTTATATGATTTTGTAACACAATAAATGCGGTATGAAAATCAAAAGCAATTTACGTTTTTTACGTGGCATCTTATTTACCACACTAGCGTTTAGTATCTACGTTTTTTTAATCGTGCCGTTTGTGCATGGTATTACTACCCCCGACCGCATTGTCTTAACCCCCAGCGAATATGCCGAACGAGCCGATGTTTCGCCCGACAATCTCACAGGTACGGATACCGAAACCGAAAAATACATCACCGTTAAATTGTTAGGTTTTATTCCCATTAAAAAAGTACTGGTTGATATTTTACCGTTTGACAAAATTTTGGTCGGCGGTATGCCAGTTGGTATTTTAGGACAAATCGACGGTGTACTGGTAACCAGCGACAGTCCCGACGGCGTCTTAAAAAAAGGCGATGTCATTAAAACTGTCAATGGTTTAGCCATTCAAAACTGCACCGACTTTACCAACGCTGTTAGCGACCAAACCAAAGTCGACATCACACTGGAACGCAACGGAACCAAGCTCAAACGTAGTTTGAACCCACAACAAGACATTAAACTACGGGATACCACGAACGGCGTTGGCATCTTAACCATGATTAACCCCGAAAACAATCAATTTTCCGCACTCGGACACCAAATGACCGACTTTGAAACCAGTTCCGCTGTCGACCTTAGCGGTGGTGAAATTCGCAGTGTGAAAACTTACGGAATCATTAAAACCCAAGGCAAACAAACTGGCATTTTACAGAGTTCAATCCAACAAAACACACCCACCCAAGGAAGCATCACCCAAGGCACGAACTTCGGGATTACTGGTTGCCTCACACCGGACAGCACAATCTTAACTGCCAGCACCACAACCATGCCCGTAGCAACCCGCTACAACGTACACCCTGGTAAAGCCACCCTCCGCACATCACTGGACGGAACAACGGTGGAAGAATTTGATTGTGAGATTTTGAAAACCCGCTACCAAAACCGTCGCCACGACAAATCAATGGTCATTCGCATTACCGACCCCCGCCTACTTTCCACCACAGGTGGTATTGTCCACGGCATGAGCGGTAGCCCAATTATCCAAGACGGCCACCTCGTCGGAGCTTTAACCCACGCCCTCACCCACGACCCCGCCAAGGGCTACGCCATCTACATCGACTTCATTGAGTATTAAACAAGTATGAATAACCCGATAATTATGCTATCATTGATATAGCATTTATGAACGAGTCAAAACAAAATATCTTTGCAAAATATTACTGGTTATTTTTTACCATACTACTCGGCATACTCTGCCTTTTGTGTTTTTATAATTTAGGTGAATATAATTTGAATTGGGGTGATGAAACACGTTATGGTGCTAGTGCTATTGAAATGATAAAAAACAATAATTATATAATCAATTATTATGGTGGCGAAATTGATTATTGTAACCTAAAACCACCTTTTATATGTTGGATAATTATTGTCGGCTATAAAATTTTTGGGTATAATCCATGGGGATTACGTTTTTTTTCCGCATTATCTTACGTAATTTTGGCAGTTATCATTACTTTATTCGTTAAGAAAAAAGCCAATAAAACTGCTAGTTTAATTGCATTATTACTATTTAGCACATTATCAACATTTTTTACTTCACATTTTATTCGAACCGGTGATGCTGACTCAATTTATATTTTATTTATTGGAATTGCTTTAATTTCGTTATCATTAGCTAGTGATAACCCCAACTGGTTGCACTTAACTGGTTTAATGTTTGCCTTAGCATTTCTAACCAAAGCCATACACGTGATAATTTTATGCCCCATTATTTTCTTTTATTGGTTATTTACTAAAATGTACAAACAAATCAAATGGTGGCAATACATTACCACAATCCTTTGTGCCATAATTCCTATTTTGATTTGGGGTATTGCTCGTTTCCAATTTGATGGTTTCAAATTTATTTGGGAAATGCTTTTTCATGACTTTCTTGAACGTACTACACAGCCGATTGATTACCAGACAGGAACACCCTTTTATTACTATTTAGTCGAATTATCTAAAAAACCAACTTTAATGATTTGCTTAATATTATTCATAATTACCCTTATCTGTAAACTTATCAAAAAAGAAAAATTTTCTAACCTTGATATACTTTGTTTAATTAGTATTTTAACTATTTTCATTCTTTTTTCTTGTGCACAAACTAAATATTTTTGGTACTGGTATCCAGCATGTGTTCCATTAATAATTGCAGGTTCAATTAGTGTAACACAAGTTTATGACAATTTGTTCAAACACAGAATATTACAAACAATTTTTTATATAAGCATAGCTATTACAGCATTTTATTGTTTAACTCAAACCGTACAGATAATTGACGAGTATAAATACTGGTATTCAAGTAAAGTATCCTTTAACAACACTAGCAATAACATAAAAAAGGAAAATCATATTACAATGTTCTTTGAATATGATGATTTTAACTTAAACAAACAAAACTTATTATGGCCAGAAAGCGATACACTATGTGTTTTAGAATGGCAATTAGATGCAGCCATTACTATCAAATGGGGCGGTTATGATATTTTCTTGCAAAATAAAGACAGTTATTTACTTATGGACAAAGATGATTTTGAAGCAAAAGACGCACCTGATTACATACGAGTCATAAATAGTTCGGACGATTACGTCTTTTGCTACAACTGTGGCGAATAATTTTTATCTTCTTTTTTTGTTGCGTTTGGCGATTTCGGCGTCAAGAGCTTGACCGATTGCGTCTAATGAAAAATCGTCTTCCGCAGGTTCAACTACTTCGGTGTTGATTTTTTCTTTTGGTGTCGTTTCGACTTCGACAACTTGTTCGGCTTGTTGTTCGGCAACTTGTTGTGCGACTTTCGCTTGTTCTGCCTCATTGATAGCTCGCTCAACGTCCGCTTCCATGATGTTATCCATTATCGTATCGAAAACTGCATCAATTTCTTCGTCGGTTAATGTTGCTTCTTCGGTTGTGGTTTGTGTTTCGTTGTCCGTAGATTGTTCGCCTACGTTTTCAACAGCGTTTTCTTCGGTATCCACCTTTACCGTTGTTTCATCATTAGGTGTTGCTGGGGTTGCGTCTTCAAGCACTGGTGTTGCTTCTTCACTTGGTTGCGGGTTATTTAATTGTTCAATTTCTTGCGTATTATCAACATTACGCAAAACAACTTCGCTTTCGGCTGATTTTTGTTTAATGATAAATTCTCGGGTGTCCGCAATTTGTGTTTCGTTTAATTCACCACGAGCCGAATATAATGGTTTAGTTTTCTTGCCAAAAACTTCGGGGTAAGCGTCAACAATAATAAATGGTTTAGTAATACTTAAAAAATTGATACTGTTTTCTTTTAATGCCAAAAAGATGCCATCACGATAAATGTTTTTTTCTTTTTCAAAACGAGATAGGAACAAAAACAAAATGACTTGGACAACGGGCATAATTAGAGCTAAGCCAATCCCCACCCAAACCGTTTTGGTTACCGCAATGTTTACTACCAAGGAAATAATTGCGACCAAAACCGAAGCCACGATGACTAAAATTGAATAACGTGGTTGTGGTTTTTGTTCGGTTACTTCATCAAATTCTTTACGAGTCATGGCACGGACACCGCCATTTTTTACCATGATAGGATATTTACATTCGCTTTCGTCGAACTTACGTAAGAAATCACGGTATAAGTATAATGACTCACGTTCTTTGGCATCTTCGGGAACAAATTTAGCACGACGCCAAAGTTTCGCAATACTAATTAACGAACCAGCACAAAAGTTTTTTTGTATTTCGATACGACGTACCGTATTAAATGCCCAAAACATCGACAAGACGATTAAAGCGATAATAAAACCAATAATGATTAAATTCATCTAGTTCCCCCAAACTTCCTAAACATAGTCTAACGGAAAACTCGGTAATTGGCAAATAAAATTGAAATCAATCAACTTTTCCCAAAAAGACTATTTCCGTTTCCAATAAGACGCCCGTTGCTTTTTCCACCTCATCTTGCAAGTGGTACAAAACCTGCAAAATATCACGGCAAGTCGCACTGCCCGTATTCACAATAAAATTACAATGTTGCGGACTAACCATCGCTCCACCAACCGTGTACCCGCCCAAGCCCAGTTCTTCAATTACCTGCCCAACGTAAAAACCATCTTTGGGTCGTTTGAAAACACTGCCTGCACTCGGTTGACGTGGGTGTCGCCGTCGTTTTTCCACAATTTCTTGCATACGTGTTGCAATTTTTGCAGGTTCATCTTTGTTTAACCGTAAGTATGCTCCGATAATCACGGCAGGTTTTTCCATGAACCGTGAGTGCCGATACCCAAAAGCCAACTCGTCCCGAGTTAAAGTCTTGACTTGTCCGTCTTCAATCATGTCCACCATTACCACCACATCACTTAAACTATGCCCAAAAGCACCGCAGTTCATATAAACTCCGCCACCCACCGTAGCAGGGATGCCCGTTGCCCACTCTAAACCGCTCAACCCATGTTGCCGAGCATAATTTACGACCGCACCTAATTTTGCTCCGGCGTCGGCATAGACAAAGACATCATTTTGTTCAATGGTTTGGAAGTTGAGTTTAATCACAACTCCGTCAAAACCATCATCACTCGCCAGTACGTTTGCCCCTAACCCCAAAATAAAATAAGGTTGTTCCAAATACGTTAACGCACTTAACAATTTGAGTAACTTACTTTTATCATCGACAATGACGAAATATTTTGCTGGCCCGCCAACCCGAAAAGTTGTCCACTGAGCCAACGGTTCATTGCGTTTTACATTTTCCACACCGCAGATATACTCTAAATAATTTGCTAAAATTTCCACTATTTCATAGATATGCCACTACCCGCCCGAAGTACCTTAATTTGTGGCGGATTTTGTTGCGTGTCAATTTGCACCAAGGAACTAGGTTTTTGGTGATAAATTTTGCGACCCCGTACCACAGCTAAATCTTTTTCCGCAAAAACTTGCACACCTTGTCGCCAAGATTCAATTACTGGTTGCCCGTGCAAATTAGCACTGGTTGCCACCAACGGCACACCGCAAGCGGATAACAACTTATTCAACCAACCACTTCGTACCACACGCACCGCTTGGCCGTTGACAATTACTGTTGTTCGCTTTTTACGTAAAGTATTTTTTTCGACCGCAGTAATTTTGCCACAGTATAATTCCACCGCTTTGCTTGACGGCAACAACCAAATCAATTTCGCATCATCAGGTTTACCTTTGGCAGTTTTGACTTTTTGCACGACATTTTCGTCCAAAGCATTACCACCAATTCCCCACACTGTATCCGTAGGATAAACAATGACGCCACCATTTTTCACATAATCGGCAATTTTTTTAATTTCATGATGGCGAAAAACTTTCATCAAGCAATTATAAAACGAAATTACCAACGGGTCAAACGTGCCTTCACGACATCGTTGCCCAAGATACGACAAATTGCCCACAAATCTGGTGTATTTGTTTTTCCCGTAACCGCCAAACGAACTTGTCCTGTCAAAGCACGTAACGTCGGTTTATCCGGAGCCATGTTCTTAATTTTTTGCCACCAAGTGTCTTTATCATCGTTAGCATCGTAAATTTCCGCATAAGCCGATAACAAATTACGGTCGAAGTCTTGTCCGTCCACTACGATTTCGTCCCACATGTAACTGTATAAATCAGGAATATCTTCCAACTTAATCAAGTCTTTACGGGGACGTTCGCCACCCCGTTCAACACCCAACATTGCTTCCAGACGATTTTTAATGGTCGGCGTGATGTTCGGTAACTTCTGCCAATCCCAAGCGTTAAACATTTTCACAACTGTCGCATGGTCGTAACGAGCCCAAACATTTTTCGCAATATCATTAAACTTTGGCAAATCGAACAACGGATTATTCGTACCAATTTTACTAATCTTAAATTCAAAATCCGTTAACGGAGCCGACGGGTTAGCCGTACGCCACAATTCAAAGTCGCTATTATAAATTGTCAACAAATATTCAAAGATTGCCTCACGTGGATAACCAGCATCAACCAAATTCATCACCAAAGCTTGCGGGTCTTTGCGTTTGGATAATTTACGTTTTTTGCCATTATCTTCAATATTGATTGTTGGCATGTGTAAATAGTTCAAACGTGGAAAACCTAACAAATCGCACAGTTGGATATGTTCCGCCGTTGAAATCAACCATTCTTCCCCACGAATCACCAGAGCTGTTCCCATTAAGGTATCATCAATCACGTGTGCAAAATTATAAGGTGGCAAACCATTTGCTTTCAAAATAATCGGGTCATTAACCTGTGGCAACAAAGCAATTTCGCCACGTCCTGCATCATTAAACACAATCCGTTCGCCCCAATCTTGATAACCAAAATTCGCACGAATCACATAAGGTTGTCCCGCTTGAATCCGTTGTTGAACTTCTTCCGCACTCAAATGGCGACATTTTGCATATTTACCATAGTATCCTGTCGGTTCATTATTTTTAACTTGCGTTGCCCGCATTTGCGATAAATCATCTTCGGTACAGAAACAATAATATGCTTTACCTTGTTTCACTAAATCGTGAGCATATTTTTGATAAATTTCGGCACGTTCACTTTGAACATAAGTTTCAGCAAACTCAATGCCAAAATACTTAAAACAGTCTTTCATCTTCGCCACGGCATCAGCCACATAGCGTTTACTATCAGTATCTTCAATTCGCAAATAAAAACGACCGCCATTTTGACGAGCTAAATAAGAATTAACTAATGCCGTCGCAACTGTCCCTAAATGCACGTAGCCAGTTGGACTAGGTGCAATGCGATAACCGTTTTTTGGGTTAGAGTGGCAATTTTTCATTACGCAACTCCGTTACTTGACGCAAACATTCATTGATAACAGCGATGACCAAGTCTTCGGTCATTTCTACATCATCAGGGTCGATGGCTTCGGGTTTAATGTGCAAGTCTAATAATTCATAAGCCCCAGACATCGAAGCGGTTACCATACCACCGCCAACCGTAGCTTCAACCGCAGTTTCCGCCAACTCCGCTTTGGTTTGTTCCATCTTTTTTTGCATTGCTTCGGCTTGCTTCATCAAGCTTGCCATTTGTCCATTGTTACCCATCGAAAAATTTCTCATATCAATAGTTTACACGATTTTAACTTTGTCGCCAAATAATTCCTTTAAGCGTGCCACATAATCTTGCTGTTCATCTGGCACAACACTATCCATTGCTTGCAAAACAATTTCCACATCATCACCCGCCAAATTTTTTAACAACGCTAAATGATTTTTTAAGATACTTTCTTCCGCTTCGTTGTGCAAACGCAAAGTAATTTGTTTTGACCCGAAAGCAACATCGTCCATATTACTCAACAAACCGAACAAAGCAAAATTTTTACTTTCCCGTAGACTTCGCAAAATTTTTGCCCAAACCGCTTCCAAATTAATCTCCGCCATTAAGCTCCACAAGCTACCAACGCTGCCGTTTCAAAATAACCGTGCGGGTCAGTGGCATATTTCAAAGTCATTTCCAAATTAGCAAAAACTCGTAACGCCGTCGCTAAACGTGGACTTGGTTGTTTAACATAAGCATCTTTAATCGCCGCCAAAGTTCCTGCCAAAATACGAGCTACCCCCGTCGAACTGTTGAAAATTTGTTGGACTGTTGCTCGTACCCCTTGTGCATCGGTTGCCATAATTTGAGCCACCAAATCAGTAAACACTTTACTATCCAAACCGCCAACCACACGGTTGATAGCCGTAACCGTAATTTTATCTTGACCGCAATACGCCGCCACCGTATCCGCAAAAGATAAAGCATCACGCACACTGCCTTGTCCTTCTTTGGCAATCAAAGTTACTGCTGCGTCTTCCGCCACTAACTTTTCTTTTTGGAAAACGTTTTTCACAACTTTTTCAATTTCTGTCAAAGCAACATTTTGGAAATTAAAACGCAAGCAACGACTTTGCACCGTGGGTAACAATTTATGTGGTTCAGTTGTTGCCAACACAAAAATCACGTGAACTGGTGGTTCTTCCAAAGTTTTCAACAACGCATTAAACGCTGCCCCCGAAAACATGTGAACCTCGTCAATAATGTAAACCTTATACTTACCAACAACCGGCGGATATTTAACACTTTCAATCAAATCACGGACAGCATCAACACCATTATTACTTGCCGCATCAATTTCAAAAATATCCATTGTCTTATTAGGATTTTGACACCAACTACATTGACCGCAAACTTTGCCGTCTTGAAAATTTTCACAGTTAACTGCATCGGCAAAAATTTTTGCGACCGATGTTTTACCTGTTCCCCGTGTTCCGCAAAACAAATAAGCGTGTCCAATTTTTTGACTGGCAATTTGATTACTTAATGTTTTCGTGATGAATTCTTGCCCGACAACTTCCGCAAAACTTTTGGGTCGATAAACACGATAAAATGATTTTACGTTCGCACTCATTCGGGTTGCCTCTTCATAAATTCAAATGCTAACTCACGGTAAGCTTTTGCCCCCGGACATTTTGCATCATAAAGACAAATTGGCTTACCATAACTCGGTGCTTCCGCCAAACGAACATTACGTGGAATCTTCGTATTAAACACTTTGCGTCCAAAGAATTTCAACAATTCCGCTTGTACTTGTTGCGTCAACAAGTTGTGTGTCATCATCGTTACCAACACACCTTCAATATCAATGTTAGGATTTAATCCTTGTTTCTTAACCAAACGAATGGCACGCACTAACTGGCTAATTCCTTCCAAAGCAAAGTACTCACACAAAATTGGAATAATTACGGTATCCGCTGCCGTCAACGCATTTACCGTCAACAAAGTCAAAGTTGGCGGACAGTCAATAAAAATGTAATCATAACTATCTTTAATCTTGTTCAAGCAATTACGCAAAACTTGTTCACGACCACTCATACGCACCAATTCAATTTCCGCACCAACTAAATCTTGCGTACTCGGTAAAATTTCCAAACCTTTCACCGCTGTTAATTGAATTGCATCGGTTGGATCGACTTGATCACACATTACGTCATAAACCGAAACAGTCTTATCGGTAACTTCGACCCCAACACCACTGCTGGCATTATGTTGTGGGTCAAAATCCACAATCAAAACTTTCTTTCCTAAATCATGTGCTAAATACGCTGCCAAATTGATACACGTAGTTGTCTTTCCAACACCACCTTTTTGTAACGCAACTGCAACGACTTTTCCCATTTTTTTTGAACTCCTTTTGCTTTTTTCCCTTTTAGGATAACATATTACAATTTATTTTACCAGTTTTCCTGCCATTTTTAGCGAAAAACACAACATATAGCACTTCCCTACCACCACTTCACACTATATCTTGTGGTTTTTCAAATAATTAACTACTCTTTCCAGTTCTTCGGCAGCATAATAAGCGATTACCACCTTACCACGTTCCAAAGTACCGTCGATTTTAACCTTTGTCCCGATTGCACGAGATAAGATTTTTTCTTGTTCACGAATTTCTGGTGCTTTTGCTGGTTTAGTTTTATTTGACGTAAAGGTTGGCATTTTGCCGTCAATCAATTCACCCAAAGCACGGACGGACAAATTTTCATCAACAGCACGGCGAGCATAATCAATTTGTTTTTGTTGGTTATCAACCGATAGCAAACGAATCGCATGGCCTGCGGTTAATTTTTGATGACTAATCATTTGTTGGATTTCATCAGGCAAGCTCAACAAACGCAACGAGTTAGCAATCGTACTACGTGGCTTTGACAAACGTTCGGCAACTTTTTCCTGCGTCAATTTATGTTCGTCCATCAACTTTTTAATACCCAAGGCCAATTCAATATCATTCAAATCAGCACGTTGCAAGTTTTCAATAATTGCAATCTCTGCCACTTGTTTAGGATTAAACTTTTTAATCACGGCAGGAATTTCTACCAGCCCCGCCATACGTGCGGCACGCCAACGACGTTCACCCGCCACAATCATAAAACGGTTACCAACAGGCGTTACCAAAATTGGTTGTACCACACCATAGGTTTTGATACTTTCTGCCAACTCACGCAAAGCTTCTTGATTAAAGACTTTACGTGGTTGGTTAATATTATTATCAATCATTGCAACAGCGATTTGTTGTACGCCGTCATTTTCTGTTTCTACTGTTTCGTTTGTTTCGTTTTCTGTATGATGTTCATTGATTGGTGTTAATTCATCATCTAAGACAATATTTCCAAACAATGCACCCAAACCCTTACCTAATTTTTTTTCTGCCATGTTTTAATTGTAATTTGATTTAACAAAAAAAGCAATCACTTGTTTATACAAATTGTTTAACGTTAAACAATTTGTACTTACACATTTATTGTCAACGGCTTGAAGTCAAGTTGTTTACATTTCGCATTGTTAAAAACTTTGCAGTCAAAAAAAATGTTTAACGTTAAACATTTATATATGCACAAATATAAAATCAGTGTACTTGCAAATAATTGATACTTACTAACAGGGTTAATGTTAATAACTTAACATCATGATGCTTGGATAAATAGAATTGTTTAACGTTGAACATTTTACTGGTTGCAAAACTTAACATTGACAAATTCCGCCATTAAAGGATATAATCTAAATATGAAAGCAGGTTTAGTTGCAGATATAGTTGTCGCAATTATCATTCTTATCAATTTGCTTGTTTGTACACGCATGGGTTTAGTGCGTTGCGTCTTGAAATTCTTTTCAACCATTCTTGCTTTAATTACCGCAATGCTAACCGTTACGCCGCTAACCAATTTCTTTGATAGCAAATTCCACTGGGTCGACGCCGTTGAAAAATGGAACGTACCTTTTATTAGTGCGGAAACCTTATTGAAGCTTTTAATCGGGATTGCTGTTTTCGTAATCGTACGTTTAATTGCTTCGTTGCTCGATAAACTGTTAAGACACTTAAAAGAAAAATTAAAAGCCGTCAACATCATCGACCGTATCCTAGGTACAGTCTTCGGGGCTTTCGCAGCTTTGGTAGAATTGACTTTGGCTTTCATGTTAATCAACCAACTCGGCTGGGCAAACAACTTATCATTAACCGCAGATGCGGGTGGCTTCTTCGCTTATCGCTTGTACGAATTTTGCCGAGATCACTTATTCAACTTACTTGGCGAAATCTTTGCCACAGCCGCAGCATCAACACCAAAGTTCTAACCGAGTTCAATTTCAAGCCACCGACTTACTTACTAACAAAGCAAAGTTACTTACAATTAAAATGTAAGTAACTTTTTTATTGCGAAACAATTTGTCCGTTCTTAATATGAAAGATTTTTCCAACCGACGGTGCATCAGTCGCCGTAATCACAACTTGATGATTAGCTACCGCAGTTAGCAGTCTTGCTTGACGACTGCTATCCAACTCACTAAACACATCGTCCAACAATAAAATTGGTGTTTCACCCGTTAAGTCGGCAAACAAATCTAATTCGGCTAATTTGATTGATAACGCAGCGGTGCGTTGTTGTCCTTGACTGCCGTAGACTCGTACGTCTTTACCGTCAATCAAAATTGCTAAATCATCTCGGTGCGGACCAACCGTCGTTGTCCGTAAACGCAAATCTTTTTCCCGTGCTTGCTGCAAGTCCTGCTCAAAATTTGCACAGGTTTCATAGGTTAGGGCAATCGTTTCTTTGCCACCGGTTAACGCACGGTGCTTTTCAATCACGTAAGGAGTTAATTTTTGAATAAACGCTTGTCGCTTTTGAATTAAAATTTCACCTTGCTTAATCAGTTGTAAATCCCAGACACTCAATTCCCGTTCAGTACAATTATTCTTCAAACTGGCGTTACGCTGTTGCAAAATTTTATTATATCGGGCGAGTGCGTAAAAATAGCTTTTATCAATTTGCGAAATATCAATATTCATAAAACGACGACGGTCGGCGGGAGCTTCTTTTACCAATTTCAACTCGTCGGGCGAAAAAAAGATACAGTTAATTTGTCCCATCAGTTCAGCTACTTTGGTAATCGGGATACGGTTGATAGAAATAGATTTTTTCATGCCCAAACCCAGTTGAATCGCAATATCAACTTTGCCGAAACGCTTTTCTGCCACGACTTGCACCAAAGCCCGTTCTTGTCCAAATTGAACCATTTCGCTATCACGTACCGCACGCCAGCCACGTCCCACGCACGACAAATAGATTGCTTCCAGCAAATTAGTCTTACCTTGTGCGTTTGGACCGACCAAAACATTTACGCCTGCGGATAGTTGCAGAGTAGTGTGCGTATGGTTACGAAAATTATCGACGGTTAAATTGGTAATTTGCATTTCAATATATATAATACAAAAAAAACCGCAGCAAAGCCACGGTTTTTTTTGCGAATTCAATCATTCATTATTTAGCTGCTTTTGCTTTTGAAGCAGTTTTCTTTGCAGGAGCTTTTGGAGCTTCGGCAACAACTTCTTCCTTAGCTGGTTGAGCAACTGGTTCTGCAACTACTGCTTTCGCTGGAACGTTAGTTGTTTCAATGAAACGTGTTGCACCTTTAATCAATGGATATAAACCAAAGACAATGAAAGGAACCCATAATTGATAGAATGATTCAATCGCTCTTTCACCTACGAACAAGACGAAATCTTGTCCGTTAGCAGAAGCGATTACCACCAAAACAATCAAGATAAGTGAGATAACGCTACCCATTACCATGTAAATCACACTAACAGCTTTTTTGCTATTTTGTAATGATTTAACGATTGTAACAGCAACCATACCGAAGAAGAACAAAATGGTCGAAATTAACAACGCAATGTTGTAGAAACTTTCAATCCAGTTCTTATCAGCGATGAATTCCGAATTATTTACCCAAGCAATAACTGCAATCACTCCGCCGATTAAGAATAAGAATGCTAGTGAAAGTCGCGACCAGTTCTTACGAATAAAATCCATGACTTTTTCTCCTTTTAATTTGGGCGTATCCCAAAAAATTTTTACATAAAGTAAATCTACTATATTATAGCTTTGATTTGCATTTTTACCAAATCATTTTTACCTTACCGAGTAAATTTAATCTTGACATTTTAGTACGTTAACATGTTAACCTAGAACATGCCAGAATTACCCGAAGTTGAAACGGTGCGTTCAATTTTACTACCATATCTAGTGGGTCGTAGAATCACGAACACAATTATTAACCTGCCCAAAGTCGTTGCGAACATGAATCCATCGGCGTTTATTACCGCCACAAGCGAACAGACAATTACCGACTTTTCACGGCGGGGCAAGTTTTTAACCTTACATTTACAGAGCGGGGCATACCTTGTAATTCATTTGCGTATGACGGGAACTTTGACCGTCAAACCGACCAACAGTCCTGCGGAAAAACACACCAACTTAATTTTAAGTTTGGATAACGGACAAGATTTACGTTACATCGATTCCCGTGGTTTTGGACATTGGTGGTATTTTGAACCCGACCAACCCGATACCAGCGGACAACTTTTACTCGGTCCCGAACCCAAAGATGTTACTTTGCCGTACTTGCGGGATAAATTAAGCCAACGCAAAACAGCAATCAAAACTTTACTGCTGGACCAACACATTATCGCCGGAATTGGCAACATTTACGCCGACGAAATTTGCTTTCGCACCCAAATTCGACCCACTCGCAGTGGTGCCAGCTTGTCTGAGACAGAATTTCAACGCTTAGTTGCGGTAATTCCCGCCGTAATTGATGAATTTATTCAAATTCACCGTGTCCCATTTGCGACTTACGCCATCGAAAAAGGCAAAAGCTACCAAAAATCGACTAACCGTGCCGTCTACGGACGAGCAGGGCAACCATGTCAAAAATGCGGACACCCACTAATCGGCACCCGCATTGGACAACGCAGTTCAGTATTTTGTGAACACTGTCAAAAATAATTATGCTTTTTCGTCAACTTTTTCAAAGAAAGCTAGACCCACACAGTTTGGACCACCATGTGCCCCAACGATTGGCCCGATTTCACGCTTTTCGGTAAAGTCGAAACTAAATATTTGCTTGAAGTCTTCCGCTTTTTCGCTGTTGTGAATATGTCCGTAATAAATCGGCATCGTCAAATCGACATTATTTGTTAAGCGTAATACTTGGCGTTTAGCTAAATTATAACCTAACCCTTTGGCAACCATTTGCAACTTCTTATTCACCACACCAATAATCGGTTTTAAGTGCAAAGTGTTGGCCAATAAACCTTTCACAAAACTAATGCGTCCGCCTTTAACTAGATATTTTGTCGTGTCCGCAATGAAATAAATTCGTACCCTTGCCCGTAAAGCTTCCATCGCTTGTGCCAAACTATCCAAAGTCGCACCCGCTTCAATCAACTTACGTGCTTCCATTACCAACGCATAATATGCCAACGTGAAAGTTTGTGTATCAAAAATCACGAGGTTAGGGGAGTTTAATTCGTTGGCAGCTTGTGTCAAGCTGTTGAAAGTTCCCGATAAACCACTGGAAACCGACATCACAAAAACTTGGTCGCCCGCATCAAGTAATGGCTTGATAACTTGCACGTAATCATGAGCATTGATTTGCATTGTCTTCGGCATTGTCTTTGCTTTCGGGAGCAAATCGTAAAAAGTGTCGTTATCTAAATTTTCGCCCGCCAAATATTCTTGGTCGTCAATTATCATTCGCATCGGCATTGAAATAATGCCTAACTTTTTGGCTTCTTCCGCACCAATTTCGCAAGTGCAGTCAACAACTAATCTTATCATACCTAATCATAGCATGATAAATCACAAATATGCTAGCAAAATTATTTTGTTTAGTTAACTCGAATCGCACCGTTATCGCACTTGTTGCCCCAAGAGTCAATTAACTTGTTATCTCGGTACACACACATGATTTCGCAGTGGTTTGCACATTTTGGACATTCAAAACCTTTGGTCTTAAAGTCTAAACCAGTAATGTTAAAGTCAAACGCCCGTTCAATACCCGATTTTTGTGCCAAAATTGCCACGCCGAACGCCCCCATCAAGTGTCCATTCGGGTCAACTGTAACTTCACAACCAACAGCATCTTCAAAAGCTTTCTTCACGCCGATGTTTTTGCTGACACCACCTTGGAAAACAATGGGAGCTTTTACTCGTTTGCCTTTACCCACGTTGTTTAAGTAGTTGGTTACGACTGCTTTACATAAACCAGCAATAATATCTTCCTTTTTGTGTCCCATTTGAGCTTTATGCACCAAATCGCTTTCCGCAAACACAGTACAACGAGCCGCAATGTTCGTCGGTTGCTTACTGGTTAAGGCAATCGACCCAAATTCTTCCACCGAAACACCCAAACGATGAGCTTGACTGCTTAAAAATGAACCTGTACCTGCCGCACATAAGGTGTTCATGGCGTAATCCACTACATAACCGTTTTCGATAATGACAATTTTACTGTCTTGACCGCCAATTTCAAAAATTGTGTTGACGTCAGGGTAGAGTGTTGTCGTACCAATCGCATGAGCGGTAATTTCATTTTTTACCACGCTGGCGTTGGTAACCGCACCAATCAATTTTCTAGCACTACCAGTTGTTCCCACACCAACCACTTGAATGTTTTTGCCTTTGATTTGTTTTTCCAAAGACTTCAACAAGCGTTTTACCGCATTCATCGGGTCGCCTTCCGTCCACAAGTAATCACTTGCCACAATCGTGTTTTTTTCGTCAATCACAACACCTTTTGTCGAGATTGAACCAATATCAATACCAATATAACCTTTTTTCATTATTTTGCTCCTTTTGTTGTGTTTTTACGTGCGATAACCATGTCATAAAATGCTTCTAACCGAGTTTTGATACCCGTTTCGCTGGTTTGCGAATCAAAACTAAAATTCAAAATCGGGATTTTGTAGTCATTACTGATGTTTTGCAAAATCGGCATCGCATCAATTTCGGGGGTACAACCAAACGCTTTGACTTGAATTACGCCGTCCATACCTTGCTTCACATAAGACAATGCTTCGGCAATGGTGTAAGTTGCGGTTGCCCCGGGATTAAACTTAGCGTATTTTTTCCCGAAACGGTGGCGTTTTTTCCATTGATTTTTAATCAAAGTGTTTGTCAAGTTCATATCACGGAAAACTTCCATTCCCATAGCAGCCAACTCTTTTTCCATGTAGTAGTTACTAAACGGTTCTTGCACTGTATAATAGTCGCCGACCATGCCAACTTTCAAAGTTTTTGCTGGTTTATTCACAGGAATTTGTTTCAAACGTCGCAGAAAAGTCTTTTTAACCCGTTTCAGTTGTTTGCCGTTCTCGACTTTTTCCAAAGCTGCCAAAAATTCCTTTTGCAAAGCTTCAAAATCACCATCATTGACTTCAAAACCGATGTGATGACGTAAATAATCGTCAAATTCGTCAATCAACTTAATCATGTTCGTCATCGTTGGAATTGCCGCAACAACTTTCGGCAAAGATACGTTCGGGTTAATCATTTTCATGTGTTCAATAATCGAACGTGGGGAAGTCCACTTAATTTCCGCCATGTTCATAAATTGAAACTTGTAACCCATGTCGCTCAAAATTTGTGCCGCTAATTCGCCGTAATAATTCAAACGACAAGCTCCAAAAATCTGCATCAAGCAGTTTGCACCTTTTTCCAAAGCTTCCAAATAGCAACCTAAACAATACTTAAACGGCACGCAAACGTAGTCAGGACTGTAACGACTGCCTAACTCCAACGTGCGACGAGTAATTGGTGGCGGTGTCATGTACTTCACCCCGAAACCACGTTCAATCAAAAACTTAAAAGCGTAAGAATAATTACCCCATTGCGGGAAACACGCAATAATTTCATTGTTCACATTTTCAGCCATGAGCATGCTCCTTTTTGAAATTTAAGATGTCGACATAACTTTCCAAACGAGTTTCCAAACCCGCAGTACCGTCTTGCGTATCCATGGTTAAGACCAAAATTGGCTTATCCTTAACTTTACGAGTAATCATTTCGTTGACCATACTGTCTGGACCGCACGGGAAAGTGGTTAAAATCACAATCCCGTCCACTTCGTCGTGGTACTTTGCGATTGCCCCCACAAGATGTTGGTTGTATCCCCAGGGCAGTGTTGAACTAATTTCTTTGAACTGGTGGATACATTCGTAAGCATCGAAGTGTTCCGCAATGATTGGTTCACAATTTAATTGACGCAAGCTACGTAAAATCGGTTCACCCACAAACTTGTCGCCGATATTGTAAGCATGAGCAACGACCAAAACTTTATTTTTTTTGGTTTCACGCAAAGTTTGGATTTGAGCTTGACTGCGGAACATTTCAAAGTATTGTTGTGCTTGACGAGCTTTGGTATAAGCATCTTTAATCACCGCACCTTTCAAACCGAGGAATTTACCCATTTTTTTGAAAGCTTTGTATTCTGCACGTGGACCTTTTTTATGTAAATTATAAAAGAGCAGTTGGATTTCACGATCACGGAAAGTGTTCCTTACCAAATCAATTTGTGCCAAAAATTTCGTACACATTTGAGCTCGATAAGCAAATTCAACCCGAGGAACAAAAATGTAATCACATTTCCCGATTAACCAGTCAATATGCCCCAACAAAATTTTCGTCGGTAAACAAGCTTCGTCAATCGCTAAATTTTCCCCACGAGTAATAATATCTTTGGTCGTTACTGGACTAATCACATACTCAATGCCCGCTTGGTCAAAGAAAGTTGTCCAAAACTTCTCATTTTTATAATAAAGTAAAGCTCTTGGTATCCCAATTTTCATTTTATCCTCCTCGTTTGTTAATTATTTAGCAAAGAAAGCTACGCCCAAAGCGTTTGGACCAACGTGTGTTCCAATCGTGCTACCATACATGTAAACAGGAATATCTTTAATATTAGTAACGTGTTCTTGCCACAAAGAAGCACTGTCTTCCAAATATTTTCGCAAATATTCATCACGATAACCCGAGAAAATCAAACCGTAAGGCATTTCAAAATCAATTCCGCCCACTTTTTCCACTAATTGCATTAACAAGTTGTTACTTTTTTTGCTTCCCATGGCTTTACCAACTAACTTAACTTCGCCGTTGATTACCGAAATTACTGGTTTAATTGAAAGCAATTCACCCGCAAATGCCGTCAGGGTAGAGATGCGTCCGCCTTTGCGTAAGTATTTCAAAGTGTCAACAACCGCAATTACTTGCAATTTTTTCTTTTTCGTTTCCAATTCTTCCGCAATTTCATTTGCCGCTTTACCTTCTGCAATTAAACGCAAAGCATAATCACACAAAACTCGTTCACCAGTCGCTGCACTCAAACTGTCAATCACAAAAACTTGATGCGGGAATTTTTTTGCCGCCATTTTAGCATTATTATATGTCCCCGATAGCTTTGATGAAATCGTAATCGCAATAACTTGACTACCGTCCGCCGTTAATTTCTCAAATTGCTCCGTCCAGCGGTATTCGTTAATTTGACTGGTTTTTGGCAATTCGTTACTTTCCACCAACTTTTCTAAAAATTGTTGTGGCAATAAGTTTACACCGTCTAAATAAACATCTTCGCCAAAACGAACTTCCAGCGGAATCATGTAAATACCTTTCTTTTCAGCTTCCTCTTGTGTAATATCCGAAGCACTATCAATTAAAACTTTAATCATTTATTTCCTCCATAATTTTCACAAATTTGCGTTAAGTTATTTGAAATTTGCGTCAAAGCTTTGTAAAAAATACCACGCTCAGTTTCCGTAATTCCGCTACCACCCATTTCTAACATGGTCGAAATCTTATCCAAAATAATCGCCGAATCACTTTTGCCTTTTTCCGTTAATTTAATCGGGTTGCGGTATTTTTGCGTGCTTTGTTCGTCTAAGTAAACTAGGTCTTTGTTCATCAATTCTTTTACCGTTCTTGACATTGCACCCTTGTCTTCGTTACACAAGTCGCAAAGCTCAGTCAAACTTGCTCCGTCTTTTTTCTTGTCGAGAATAAACATACATTGAACTTGTTTTCCCTTCAAACCGAGTTCAGCAACTTCGCTGTTTTTAATTTTTTGAATACACCGTGAGATGTTCAAAATTAAGTCCGTAAAAAGTTGATACCTATGTTCCATACTTAACCTGCATATAGAGTATTATTAAATTGTTGTCATGTCAACGATTTATCTAATTATTTACAAAAAAAATCTCCACCAAGCTGATGAAGATTTTATTCCGCTAGTAATCGTAATCAATATTTGCGTCTTACGTAAATAGCACCACGCCAGATCGCACTAACGATCAGCCATAGGGTAGCCAGCAAGACTAAAATGTAGACGATAATTGACCCGATGTTATAGCCACCGAAAATCCAATCTACCAAATTAAAGTTGAAGATACCAACTAACCCCCAATTTAATCCGCCGATACACAACACAATTAAACTAATAATGTTTGCGATAATCATAATCTACCTCCCTAAACCTATTATGCGTGGAAAGGAACAAAATATGTAAAAAAAACTTCACCGAACAGATGAAGTTTTTCACAAAAGAACGATGGTGGAGGTGAGCGGATTCGAACCGCTGACCCCCTGCTTGCAGGGCAGGTGCTCCGACCAGCTGAGCTACACCCCCAGGTTCTAAAAAATATTTTAGAAAACTTGTAGCTTTTTGTCAAGTACTATGTTATAATTATTTTGTTCAAGCAAAACGCACCGCTAGCTCAGCTGGATAGAGCGTCTGTCTACGGAACAGAAGGTCGAGCGTTCGAATCGCCCGCGGTGCACCACAAGTAAATAATACGAACGGAAAATTTGCGATAACTGGCAAATTTTATGCCAGGGATTTTTGGGGCGTGAAAATTGAATTAAATATTTAAGACAGAAAACTCAAGTTGAAATTTGAGTTTTTTTGTTAATTAAAGTTAATGTTGCTTTTTGTATTTATCATTTATGAATATTCCATTTACACACTTTAATATTTTGATATATACTATTTAAGTATTTTTGACGATTTCATATGATAAACTTTGATAAAGAATCCCAGTTATATGAAAAGTCGTTAGACGTGAATTATAAAAAGTCTAATGGTGTTTTTTACACTGATTTAAATTTGGCTCAATTAATAATGAATGAAATTGAGTTTAAACATCCCGATGTAAGAGTAATAGATCCTTGTTGTGGTACTGGTGTTTTTGTAAAAATAGCCGTTGATAAAGGATTAAATAATGTTTATGGAATTGATTTGGATAAAACTGCTATTAGTCTTGCAAAAAAGATGTGTCCATCAGCTAATTTAAAATCAATGGATAGTATCTCGAATGATTTTAACGAGATTATGAAAAAATTTAAAATCAAAGAAAAATTTGACTATGTTATTGGGAATCCGCCATATGTTCCTTTAACATCTGCATCATTAAAAACACAAGAATATTTATTTTTAAGACAAGTTAAAAATTATGGGGATAATCTTTACATTGCTGCACTGTTACGAGCCAAGGAGATGTTAAATGACGACGGAATTATTTCTTACATTATACCTAAAAATTTTTTGCACGTTGATTCTTATAGTTTTCTAAGAAGGGAGTTATTGCGCGATTTTTCAATCATTTCTATTGTTGACATCGGGATGTATTTCAAAAAAGTTAGAGGCGAACAGATTGTTTTAACATTGCAAAAGAAGAAAAATGCCAATAATGTTATTAAGTTAAAAAAACTAATCAATAATAAATTTGAGTTTTTAACTGAAATAAGACAAGATTTTTACACAGACAAAATTATTATATTTGAAAATAAAGAAGATGTTGAAATTTATAGAAAATTTAACAAATCATACACAACATTAAACGATTATGTTAATGGTTACGTTGGCAGGGGACATTCGCAATCTTCAAATGCAATTTGCGGTAAAGATATTAGAAAATTTGGACTCAAATCTCTACCACAACAAGAAGATGGTAGCCAAATATTTATACAAAATATTTATAGTGCGGAAGCTGGTATAATAGCTTGTTTCGGTGGAAAACTTGAAGCAAATGAAACCGTTACCATTTTTACTGATGGTGATTCAACAATGTGCAGGTATGTATTAGGCATTATCCATTCGAAATTGATAAATTTCTATTTACTTAAATATTGTTATAATAATTCATCTGTAACAATGCACGTTGATGCTAAATATTTACGTAGTATTCCTTTTATTGTTGATAATGAAAATTTTAACATTGTTCTAGAATACGTCGATAAACTAGAAAGTTTGGACTATATGTCAAATGAGTGGTTTGAATATTGTAACCTGTTGAATAGAATAGTTTATAGAATTTATAATTTATCAG
Source organism: Clostridia bacterium (assembly GCA_017623705.1). Lineage (GTDB taxonomy): Bacteria > Bacillota > Clostridia > Christensenellales > UBA1242 > RGIG8050. Next base: position 28,006 of record JAGAOQ010000021.1, read on the forward strand.
AAAAAGAAATTAATTTTATTGATGCATTTATTAAAAAAACTCAATCAAAAAAGTGGGACAGAAATGGCAAATAGAGCAAATGATTTAACGGGAAAAGAATGGTTGCAAAATTCTTTTAGTATTTGGCGAGACCTAAAAAAAACACAAGAAGAGAAGAATCTTGGGCATCCTGCGTCTTATCCAATAAGTTTGTGTGAAAAATTAATTAAAACATTTGCAAGAAATAATTGTAATGTCCTAGACCCTTTTAATGGAGTTGGAACAACAATGGTTGCAGCCGAAAATTTAGGATGCAACGGAACTGGAATTGATTTATCAGAAGAATATTGTAATATTGCAAGAAAAAGAATTACATCAGATAAAATAAAGATTTATCAAGGTGATAGTTTTAAGTTAGTAAATTCTCTAGAGAAAAATAGCTTTGATTTAGTTGTAACTTCACCACCTTATTGGGATATTCTTAATCAAAAAAGGACAGTTGACCAAAAAAATAATATCAATTATTCAGATAAAAATAATGATTTAGGCAATATCGATGATTATTGGAAATTTATAGAATCGCTTAAAAACTTATTTGCAAATATTTATCCTTTATTAAAACATAAATCATATTGTTTAATAAATGTTATGGATTTGAGAAAAGGCAGTAACTTTTATTCTTTCCATAGCGACCTCGCCTATGCATTAAAAGATGTTGGCTATATATTTGATGATTTAATTATTTGGGATAGACAAGCTGATTACAATAATATGAAGACTCTAGGTTATCCATATAAATTTAGGATTAACAAAGTTCACGAATATATTTTGATTATGTATAAGGAGTAAAAAAATGAACATACAAATGGCATATTTATTAGGAATGATAATTGGTAACGGAGAAATACAAAGAAACAATTCTGCTACTAAAATTTTAATAAACATTCCACATAAGAACGAAAGAACAGATGATGGGAATGATGTAAAAATTTATGTAAAAGCAAGTATCACTGATATAAAATCAGCTTTAGAGCCAACCATTGGTACAATATTAAACTGTACTCAAAACAAATCGGTATCAACGATTTATTTTGAAAAACCAAATTCTGATTATTTAATAACTGAAATTATGAGAATGTGTCAAAACGAAAGAACATTTGAAACAATGCACGTTCCACAGTATTTTTATACTGCATCACGAGATGAGATACTTTATTTTTTACGAGGCTTTTGTGATGTAACTGCTTATATACGAAAAAGTAATTGTTATATTGATGGAATAACACAGAGAGTGTATATTGAAATTATGCACAACTGGTATGTTGCTGCAGAAATATGTAATTTACTTAAAATAGTAGATATACCTGTTCAAACCATAGATTGGGCACATCCAAATATGAGAGATGGTAAATTAGCAAAATATAATCAAGGCAATCATAATTTTTGGAAAAAAGAACATCAAATTAAAATTACAGCAAATGAATTTTTGCCAATAGGTTTTACTGTTATTCACAAAAACAATGCACTTGAAAAATTTGCGAATGAAATGATTAACTATTATTCTAGGTTAGGCAAAAATATATCTGAAAAAACCCACAAATTTTATTGGCAAAAAAAGAAGAAGCGTAGTTTACGTCCAAGCCATCCTGGAGAAAGTGATGTGTCAATTCCATCAGAAATTAGAGGGAAACATTATGATTGTTGGCAAGATATTGCAAATGATTTAGGTTATAGGGAGTAATTGTGAGGGAATTTGATTTATATGAACCAATGGTTAATTGGTTAAAACAATACTTAGAGGGGAAATATAAAAATTGTGAAATCTTTGTAGAAGATACTCATTCTCAAAGGTTAGACCGAGCTTTACATAAATATGGAATAATAAATGATTTAGCAACTGGTGTCGATATTCAAATAGATGTCCTCGGTATTGTTAGAAAAAATGAATCATATAAATTATTCTTTATTGAAGCGAAGATTACAAAACTTACGCTGAGAGATTTAGGTCAATTATGGGCATACTGCAAGTTGATTGACCCAGAAGAAGCATTTTTATTAACATCTGAAAGTTTTGGTTCTTTGAATAAAATTTTAAGAACTTTTGGGCGAGAAGATTTATTAGATTTTGGCAATGGAAAAAAAATAAAAAAGATGAAAGTTGGAATTTGGAATGTTGCTAGAAATAATATCGATTATATGACACTAATACCACAGTAAAATTAAAAAATTCATATTTGGCAGTTAAACGTGTGCTTGTCTATATATACAAGTGGCGTCGCTTCGCTCCGCCATAGACAAGCACACTAAGCAAGCCAAAACGATGGCGAAAATTGGGTCGGTGCGCAGGCTTTTCACCGGACCCAATTTTTCTTTCCGCCGTCGTTGTTTTTTTCGGCACTGATTTTTATCTGTGCCGTTTTAAATTTTTTGCATAGTCTTTTCGCTGTCAATGTTCTTTTTCATTGACAGTTTATATGCTAAAAATTTTGGGTCTTGCTTTTTCTAATACGGTGTGCTAGTCTATTCGCTGGTACGAAAAAAGACCACGCAAAATGACAATTAAATAGTATTAGTAAATTTTGTTAAGTGAACGGACCGCAACTCGAAAAATTAACGAAGAATCAAATTCGGCCCGATTAAAAAAATAAAAAGTAAAAAATTGCATTTATGGGCGTTAAAGAAAATAGTGGCCAAATTTTCTTTGCGTCTTTTTTTGTCCTTAAAAGGAGTTAAAAAAATGCAAAAACCAACAATCGTAATTAAGAATGATTTAGATTTATCTCTAATTAACAATGAGTTCATTGTGGCAATGCTGAATTTAATTCTTAAGGATAAGGAGCAGGAAAATGGACTACATCAAAACTAAAATCTATTTTGACGGTAGCCATTACATTGGCATTCCCAAAACAGCTCAGTATTGGAAGAAAAAAAACACAAATCTAAACCACAAACAAATGAAACAGAAACAAAAGTTAAAGCAATGTTAAGTGAGAAAACAAACGAAACTAAACAAGAGAAAACAAAACGAGTAATTAAAGAATTAGACAATGAAATAAAAAATTTTGCACACAGTAAATCAATTGTCGATAAAGTTATCAGTAAATATAAACGCAATCGTATTGTCAGATTAACTAGATTAAGTCGTAAAGTTGGATTACAACAATGGACACATTTTTGCACATTTACATATGATTCTAATAAATTAACAGAAACTGAATTTAGAGAAAAATTTTTAAATTGTATAAGACATTTATCCAATCGTAAAGGTTGGAAATACATTGGTGTCTTTGAACGCAGTCCAGAATTACAAAGACTTCATTTTCACGGCATCTTTGTCATTCCAGAAATGGTCGGCGAAATCATAGAAACCAAAGATTATTCTACCAAAACCCACCAAATGCAAATTGCTCATCAAAACACTTTCTTTTTAACACGCTTTGGTCGTAACGATTTCAAACCTATAGAAGATAATGCTACGGCACAGAAAGCCGTTAGATACATCTTGAAATATATTCGTAAGACCGGTGAGAAAGTGATTTATTCTAAACACTTACAAACCTATTTTGTAACCGATGTTATGGAAGATGATGTAATTTGCACAATCGGACAAGAGAACCGCAAGATTCTTCTCTTCGATGATTTTAAGTGTTGGGATTTGGTAAACGGAAAACTGTTTGGCATGGTGAGTAAAAAGTTGATAGATAACTTGCCAAAAGCTTTCTAAGTGTCTTGTTCCGCCAGAGTGTAAACGGAATTGTTGCTCGGTCAAGGGTAAAGTGAATCGCTAGCGACCCTTGACCGTTAAGTAAAATCTTTAACTAAAAAATTACTAACAATTCCGTTTAACTCGTGGCTGTCGCAAGACAAAACAAAAAACATAAAGGAGGTAAAAAATGAAAACAGCAGTTGTGTATGCCCGATACAGCAGTGATAGTCAATCTGAGCAGTCGATTGAAGGTCAATTGCGAGTTTGTCAAGAGTACGCCAAGAATAATCAAATTCTGATTGTTGACACTTATATCGACAGGGCAATGACGGGAACAAATGATTTAAGACCAGACTTTCAACGAATGATTCGAGATAGTAGCAAACGACAATGGAATTATGTGATTGTCTACAAACTTGACCGTTTTTCCAGAAATAAATATGAAACAACAATTCATAAACACACATTGCACAATAACGGAGTCAAAGTTTTGTCTGCTATGGAAAACATACCTGATACACCAGAAGGCATTATTTTAGAATCCTTGCTTGAAGGAATGAATCAATACTATTCCGCAGAGTTATCACAAAAAGTTCACCGTGGCTTAAACGAAAGCTACTTAAAAGGTCAATTCACTGGCGGAGCAACTTTGTATGGCTACGATATTGTGAACAAAAAAATTGTTATCAATCCGACCGAAAGTGAAATAGTAAAAGAAATCTTTGCTAAATATGCACTTGGTTATACTGGTGTTTCAATTGCCAATGACTTAAAAAGTCGTGGCGTAAGGACAAAAGAAGGAAAGTATCTTAATGTCGCAAGAATTTACAAATTGATTAAAAATCCTAAATTTATCGGACAAACTATTCACAATGGTAAAGTTTATACTAACATCTATCCAGCCATTATTGATGAACAAACTTGGCAAAAAGTTCAAGATGTTCGCAATACCAATAAACACTCTCATGGCAGGAAGAAAGAAGTTTATAATTTCATCTTATCTGGTAAGTTAGTTTGCGGTCATTGTCATCATTTAATTGTTGGCGAAAGTGGGACTTCGGAAACCACGGGCAAACATTATTACTATAATTGTTTAAGTCGCAGAAGAAAGAAAGCCGTGTGTAATTTCCACGCTGTCAAAAAACAATGGCTAGAAGATTTAGTTATTCAAACAACTTGGCAGTTATTAAAAGATAAAAACCAATTAGATGAAATTGCCAATATGATTTACCACAAACATCAAAATCTTAAAGATAAATTATCTAATGTTAAAGCATTAGAAATACGAAAGAGTAGTGCCGAAAAAGCAGTGAAGAATTTAATTACAGCACTGGAACAAGGTATTATTACCGAACAAACCAAAACCCGCTTACAAGAATTAGAAAAAGAAATTATGCAATACAATTTTGAAATTGAACAAGAAAAACAACGAACCTACACCTACTTAACTTTGGATATGATAAAAAATTATTTATACAATGTTATACCTAATGACAGTGTGCATACTATATCTGCACGCAAACACATTGTGAAATTATTTATTCGCGAAATTATTTTTGATAATCAAACATTAACAATTACTTACAATTTTACGGATAACAATCCCAGCAAACAACCGCTCGACGAAATCAACGAAGTCATCACTATCTCTAATAGTTCAAACAATCAAGAACCCCTTGCACCAATTCTAACGTAATTCTAACTCACAGACGAAACCTAATAATTCCAATGCCATAATTTGGAAATCTTTGACCTTTTTGGATTTTAATTATATATTTTATCTATGAAGCATAAAATTTTGAAAACTTTTATCTTAACATTTATTTTATTATTACCAATGGTAATCCTTGTAGGATGCGGAACAACAAATGAGTCAAATCAAGACAATGAATTGAAACAAGATAATGTATTTTATTTTGATGACGCTAATATCAACATTAACAACATTAATTTCAGTTTTTCTTGTTCAGAAACCAAAATTCAAAATACTGAACTAAGAGTTACAATTACTGCAACTAATACTTTACTTAAAGACCAAATTCTTAATTTAGATAGTATAAAAGTAGTAAATGAAAAAACAAAAGTTGAATACAAATATTCTGGTGCTACTTTTTATGGCGACATCACTTTGCAATATAATATAAAAACAAATTTATATTTTAATGCTTATATTCCAAGTTCTTATTTAACTGAAAACTATTACATTCAGTTTAATAACGGTGGCAATACTTATCGTATTAATTTATACGAAACACCAGATGAATTGAGAGAATCTCATACCGTTTCGTTCCAACTTTTTTCTTACCCAAATTACAGCAATGTAAAGAATATTTCAGTTAAAGATAATAGGAAATTTGAAAAATATATTTATGAGAGTGGTGACCATCTATACTATTGTGATACTTGGTATACTGATGAAGCAAGAACTAATGAATTTAATTGGAATTCCAAAATTACACAAGATGTTACTTTGTATGGATTTAAGTTTCCCAATGTGCAATATTCAAGCAGTAGTGGAGAAACATTTGTATCAAAAATTAAATATGTTCCACAGGACGGAATTCTTGTTATTGATAGCTTTTCATCGAAAGTATATTTATCAAATTATGCCTTATATGATAATAATGATGTGAAAGAAATATATTTACCTAAAGAATTAAAAAAAATATACAATGGGAACTTTAATAAAATGAATAATTTAGTTAAAATTCACTTTGCTGGAAGTGAAACCGAATGGAATGCCATAGAAAGCACTAGCACAATCCCATCAAATGTAACTATTATTTTTAATTCAAAGTATTAAATTATCAATAATTTGAGTGTATAATATTAAACACAAACATTTGCTTGGAATTCTAGCGTGCCTTTATATATATAACAAGTGAATGAAAATTTGCGGTCAAAAATAGACTAAAAAAAATGGCTAATTTTAACAAAAAAAAGACGGTAATTTTACACAAAAATAGCAATTTGAGATCCTAGCGTGCCTTTATATATAACAAGTGGCGTCGCTACGTAGTACAAATATAAACTAAAAAAAGGACAGTGCTTTGTCCTTTTTGAAACACAAAAATTGTTTGTGCCAAGTGGTTGTTAGCGGGGAAGTCGTTATTTGTTTTCGCCGGCGTAGATTTTGTCTGCTTGCATTAAGAATTCACGGACTTGGCTTTCGGTAACGTGTAACATGTCTTTTTCTAACATATAATTGCTGGTCCATTCAACGATTGCTCGAATCGTGTTATCTATATTGTAGATAATGCGGTATCCTAACACGTTTTTTGCTTTTGTAATGTCCAAAGCCAATTTACTTGCTTCGTGGATAGTGTCTACTTTTTGTAAAACTTCATATTTTACTCTCGGTTCATGTTTACGATAATAATCTAAAAGCTGTTTAATACTAATGCAGTTTTCATATTCAGGACCAATGTTATAACTTCCAGCAAATGCAACGTTCTCATATTGTAACATAGCTAACTTAACGTACATATATAATGGTTCAACCACATACTGAAAAGGACGAGTTGAATTTGGATTACTAATTACCACTGGTTCATTTTTAATCATGCTCTTGATACAATTAGGAATAATTCTATGCTCACCCCAATCACCACCACCAATAACATTACCAGCTCGACAAGTCGAAACACTCACACCATGTTCTGCGTATTTATCAGGATTAAAAAAACTTTTAATGTACGAATAGGTTACTAATTCACTACATGATTTACTATTAGAGTAGGGGTCATAACCACAGAGTGGGTCATTTTCAACAAATGGTTGACCAGAATCATTGTTTAAGTAAACTTTGTCAGTTGTAACATTGATTACACTTTTCACCGACGGTGTATTTCGAACGGCTTCCAACAAATTTACCGTTCCCATTACATTTGTTGCGTAAGTTTCTCTTGGTTGTTGGTAACCAGTAATCACAATCGCCTGCGCTGCTAAATGAAAAACAATTTCGGGCTTAAAATCTTGCATGACTTTAACTAAATGATTGTAATCACAAATATCACCGACATGGTGTTCAATTAAATTTTTGCCATTGATTAGTGAAAACATATTAGGTGATGTTACTGGTTCAAGTGCATAACCACAAACTTCTGCTCCTAATTCTCGTAAAAGAACAATTAACCAAGACCCCTTGAAGCCAGTATGTCCCGTAACAAAAACTCGTTTACCGTGATAAAAGTTTTTTAGCGTTAAAATGTCCATATTTTCCCTTTTTATGTTAATCAACGAGAAATAACAATTTAAGTTTAATTTAATCACGCAAAACTGTCAATGCAACAAGGAACTTGATTAGTTGGATTTTATAAGCTTCCGCCCTTAAAAGTTGTGCCAGTCGATGCCTTCTAGGTCGCTGTTGAATTCTTCGTAAGCTCCACAGAAGACTGATGAAGTTTTGTCGCTGATTTGAATACTGAAAGTGTCTAAATCATAAGATAAATTTTCCAGCATAATGCCCGCTGTAAATTCGTCGTACGCAAAGAAAGGGAAGTGCTTTTGAAAAAGTTCTTTGATGTCTTTGGTTGTGTCTTTGGCTAAATATTCACTGATTTCATTTTTAATTATGTTGTCGTATTTTTGGTGGAAAATTTCTAAACATTTTTCGTTTGGGTATTTTTTCTCATCAATATTCCAATCTAGCCAAAAGCCAGTGTCTGTATCATGTGTATTCTCAATTGCATTGAACATAAAATAATTGATAATATATTGACTGTGGCTTTCAATTTGTTTTCGCCACATTTCCACTGTTTCCAAGACAAAACTGATTTGTGCGTCAACTTCATCATGTCGTTCTAAGGCACGTGCTAAAAGATAGCCAAAACCCAAACTATCTTTCTCAGTGGAAAACACACCTAAATTACCCAATTTAACTGCTTTTAATTTTGGTTTAACCAGTACTTCCAGTGCTTGTTCTTTCTGTTCTTGTTCTCGGTATCGTCGTGTGCGTTCTGCGAGTTTTAACTGTGCTTGTTTTTCTTTTTGTTTACGGTATAAAATAGCTACGCCATAAATTGAAATCGTCATCACTACGATAAATACCAAAGCATAAGTAATAACTAAATCTTCGTAATCAATCAAGCAAACAATTCCGTACAAACCAAACAAGATACAATATAACGTTACTATTAGCACATCAAAAATCGTCATTAACCATTTTTCGTGCTTTTGTCGACAACGAATTAAACGTCTCACAAATACCACAAGTGTGATAATTGACAACACGCAAATGCTAAGTTCTACAATCCCCCGTACATACCCGACTGCAACAACGTCATATTGACTGCTGGTGTTTTGAGCAACTTCCAAATTCATTTATACTCCTTTCATCAATTAAGTTTAACTAATCGATGTATCTTGTCAACTTCTCATAAAAAAGACACCGAGGTGGGTGTCTTTTGGTTGTGTTACATCGTGCGGGTGGTGTCATCGGTGTGGATTAAGTTTTTTGCTTTGGCGAACAACTGTTTTAACACGTTGGGACAAGGTTGGATTGCCAGTTTACTTTTCTTGATTGCATGTTTCTTGACTTTATTTTTTTGCCAGTCAATACGTTTGAGCAATTCGACTTCGTTGTCAAAAGCTTCGTTGATAAAATTGAAATTACGCTTATCGATGCGTTTTAAGAATTCCACTTGATTGTTAAAAGTTTCGTCAAAAAAGTCAAAATTACATTCAAATGTGTAGTTCTGTTCGTAACCGTTCAAGTAGTTACGCACCAATGATGACTTCCAACGGTTTTCCAAAGTAAAATCGTACTCGTCGTATTGATAAGGCATTTCGTTCAAGACTTTGTGCGACATTAAATCAATCGTTGTTGCTGTGCCTGTGCCTTTGGGGTTGATTGTGGTGGGTAATTCTTGCCAGTTCAAAATCCGCCATTGTAGTGGCACAACCGGAGCAAGTAATTCCAGCACATTATTTTTGTTCACAAATTTCTTGCCTTTCATTGAGTATTCGTAGCCACGGTAAACTTCGTAATCGCCCTTTGCGAACAAGCGGGGACTTAAATATTCTTTGCCAGTTGGGACTTGTTTATGTTTTGCAGGGGAGTAAATGGAACTCAAATTGAAGTCGGGATATTCACCAAAGTTAAGGCACATGTATTCCTTTTTGCCGTTTGTCGCTTGGTAAGGTGTGTGGCTGTAATTTTTGTTTTTTTCCAAAACTTGTAACAATTTAATGTAAGCGTTAACATCTAAACGCACACAAGGACGAATCCCCAATTTTTTCCCAACAAATAATTCGTCGGGCAATTTAACTTTATCACCGTTTAATTGGTAAGGTTTATGTTCCTCGTAATCAATCATGTTATCTTCGTAGATGATGGCGTTTTGCAAACCCGTTCGGTTGTCAATACAACCATCAATCACTGCTGTTGGTACATTTCTTTCCAGTGGTGTAAAATGCTCGTTCCGTAACCAATATTTGCCACTTTCCGCACTGTTGTCATGCACGATAAAGTCTTCCCGTTCAAAACGATATTTGTTAACCAATTCGTCATAAGTTGGTAAGTAAACCAAATCATTAACTTCGTGTCCTTTCGTACCAATTTTGGTACGCACAATTAAATCTTTAAGTTCCATAATTTTTCCTTTTGCTTTAATTTTTTATTCGTATATTATAGCGAACAGGTTGGCAAAAAACAAGGGGCTTAGCAATTTTCCTTAACAATTTTCCATGGATTGAATAAAAGCTTTCATGTCGGGAATCAAATCACGTAAAGCTTCGGGGTTAGTTTTGAGCGTACGCAAGAAATCTTTTTTCAAAAAAATTAAGTTTGTATCCAAGGTAAACGCTTTCTTCTTGGCTTCGGTTAAGGTGTAAATGTTTTGCAACAAAGCTTGTTCTTCGGCGAAAGCGTGGTCAAGGAAACTCAACTGTTGTTCGCCGTAACCGTTCAAATCACGACGAATTGCACTTTTTTCCCAGGTCGTATAGTGATAGAAATCTTCAAGGCGAAAGGTAAAGTTTGACATACCAATGGTATCCAAACTGATTAAATCAATCGTTTTCGCCGTGCCATTGCCTTTGTAATTAAGTGAGGGCGGTAATGAATCCCAATTCAAAATTCGCCAACGAATACTTTGTTCAATCTTTTTCCCGTGTTTGATGTCAAAATGTTTTCCCAAATCCAAGCAGGGATAATCCATCTTATACGGCAAATAACTGCTGTCAAGGCGAGCCATTTGTTCGTAAGTTTCCAAATTCAAACGCATACAAGGGCGGACATTACATTGACATTTATGCGGTTCGTAAGCATTGCGTGCTTTTATGTTTAATTTATATAAGTAGTTAAAAATGTTATCGTCCCACTCTTTCATTTCGCTCATCAACATGGGGTAGTGTGTCCCGCTTTGATTGCTAACGCACCCGTCGGCGTAAAGTTGGTTTGAACCCGTTAATTTGTCAATTTTGTCGTTGCGTAGCCACCAGAAGTCAACATTATCTTGCCAACTAACCATCAAGTCTTTTTTCGTGAAATGGTATTTTTCGGTCAACTCACGATAACTCGGCAGGTAAATCATATCGGTTACAGTTTCGCTCAATTTAGTTGGAACAATTAAATCTTTTAACTCCATATTATTTTCCTTTTAGTTTTGTTACTATTATATTCACCGCCCGAGCAAATTACAAGACCCGATTTGATAATTGTTGTTCGTTGGCTGGCGAACGACGTAAACCGAGCGAATTTGGTTGAATACGGCAAGTGGTGAGTTTATGTTGCAAGTCATTGATTTGTTGACGGTCGACGAAAATAACTTTGCCACAACACGGCTTGAAGACATCATTTGCCCACACCAACCAGTACAAGTTTTTGATTTTTTGGTTTTCGGGTGTGTTAGAAACATCAGAAAAACCATCGGTAAAAACAATTTTATTAACCTTGCGGTCGTGCGAAAAATTTTCCAGAGCAATGTCAAAGTTTGTTCCGCCACGCCCAACAATATCGAAGTATTCAATGTCGTGAGTTTTTTTAATTTCGTCAAACCCGTAAAAGCGAGTATCGAAACAACCAACTAACAATTTGGAATCTTTGGCTAAATGCTTAACTTGTCGCAAGAAAGCTCGCAACATATCTTCACTCACCGAACCACTGGTGTCCAACATGACTTCCACAATGGCTTTGTCGTCGTTGGTTACCGTGCCAATACGAGCTTGATAATCATTGTCTTCGTCGGCTCGGCGGTAAGACCAACGGTCTTCGTCTTGCTCTAATTCACGACGTAAAATTTGTTTCCACGAAACAATCGCTTTGGCTTCGCCGACCTTACCAACGCCCAAACCATTGCCACCCGCAGTTTGTCCGCCTTCTTTGGCTTCGTTGCTGGCTTGCTTTAATTCTTGACGAATCTTTTCGGCTAACTCTTTTTTGAGCGTTTGGTTTTGAGCGGTAAATGATTTTTCTTGCTGACTTGCTTGTGCATCGCCGTCCTGCGTTTGCGTGTCGTCTTGTCCCTGTTGTCCTTGCTGTTTAACCGCATCGCCCCATGCTTGATGTTGTTGCGGGTTTTGGTTTTGATTTTGCTTGTCTTGTGCCAACATTTCGTAAACTTCATCGGCGGATTTGCCTTTCGCTTCGGGCAGGTTAATTCCACCTTGCGGAAGTGGTAAATTGGCTTCCATTAACATTTGATTGATGACAGCATCGGTTGCGATGTTCCAACGTTTCGCATCTTTACCACGACTTCTCATGATGTGGTCAAAAGCCACGTGCATCACTTCGTGTGCCAATAAAAACATTCGTTCTTCCAAACTTAACTTACTCAAAAAACTCGGCGAATACTTAACTTGCTTGCCGTTCGTTTCCGCAGTTTCCACTCGGTCATCGCTGGTGAAAATCAACTTTGCCATCACCGAACCCAACAACGGAAATTTACTTAACACCCCTTGCTTAACCTCTTCAAGCATACGCACCTACCCGATAAATTAAACTCAAACTTTGAATCCGTGGCGATACCTTACTTAACTCGGTAACAGGTAAAATAATTTGCGTATCCGCTGGCAAATGATAACCGTTCAAACTGTAATGTTCTAACAGACCAATGAACTTGGCTTGTTCGTCAAAAGTAATTTGCTCTAAACCGTCAATGCACAACAATAAACGTTTGCCCGCTTTGGCTTTCACTAAAATTGACATTAACCACTTCGGGTATTGATAACCGTCCGCCGTTGGGACAATCCCTAATTCACTGGACGGTGTCGTGGCGGGGACGATTACCGCCGTAGGAAAGTTCGACGCTTGCAAACCTTCCAACAAAAGCGGACTGCCAACATTCTGCGTGATGATTGCTTCAAGCTTTTGCTTTGTCGTTGTCATTGCTGTTTCCCCTTAAAATTTGGTTATCTTCGGCAATTTGGATTGATTTCAAATGTAAAGCTTTTTCGTCATCGTTGCCGACCCATGCCACATCAAACATCTTCAAAATTTCCGCACCCAAATGTTCCCGAATGAAGTTACGTACCAACTTAATTTCATCAATTTTGGCAAAACGCAACGAAAGAGCTAACGCATATTTCGCATCAAATTTAGTCGGGATTTCGTTATAGTCATAATTTTCGGTAACAACGTCTTCCACCGTAATCGGCAAGATTTTAGCGTACTCCATTAACGAAGTTGCGATTGATTTACCAACTTTGTTTTCCAACAATTCTTTGCGTAACACACCATGATTAGCATAAATCAAATCGCTAACTTTTTCCCAACCACGTGGGTCAATCGCATACTTCGGCGGATTCTCGGCATCGTAAGGTGAATAAAAAACACTGTCGCCATAAGTCCCCACAAAACTGGCAACCAACGGGTGAACCCTTAATTGACCTTGATGTTTAAGACTATTTTTGCTACCCCATTCTAACCATTGTTGAATATCGGGTTTCAATTCGATATGCCCATCAAAACGGCGGAACAACGGCTCTGGCATGTTATACGCAGCTTCACTTTCGTCAATACTATTACCCGCCGCCGCAACAACTACGTTATCGGGTAACTGTCCTACGTTAGGTCCAATCGCTCGGTTTAAGACAATGTGGTAAACCAAACTTTGTTCGTTCGGCTTGACGTTGGTAATTTCATCAATGAACAAGACGTGATTTTGGTTCGGTTCTTGTTGACACTTTTTACACAAATCAGCGTACCAGTAGGGTGGTACCCAAATTCCCGCTTGCGTCTTGTCGTTGTTAGGATAAATGTTTTTACCGATAACCTCTTCGGGTAAAATTCCGTTACGTAAAGTAATGGAAACATAGTCGGGGTCAACTTCTTCAATACGACGAGTTTTTCCAATTCCGCTGGGCCCGTGCAACATAAACGACTTACCGTTCTGGACGTAGAATTGAATTTGCTCGTCAACCGTCATCGGTTCTTCCACAACTTGCACGCCCCAACCTTTACGCTTTTGGTTGTTTTGTAAAGCATTTTTGTCAATCTGGCTAATGATTTCAATTTCCTTGCTAAACGCTTGGTTGATGAAATTATACTTCGTAAAATCGCCACCGTTTGGGGCAGGGTACTTAACGTTACCGTTTTCAATGAGATTGTTCACGTTGTAACCGTTCAAGAAACCACGAATTGTACTATTCTGCCATAACGTAATGTTCTGGTCTTGTTGGTTAGGATAAAAGGGGATTCCCGCCATCACAGCGTTCAAAGTTTGTAAGATAATCCTTTTGGTGCTTCCCGTCCCATTGCGGTTAATACTTTGCGGTAACTCTTCCCAGTTTTTAATTTCCCACATGATTGGCTTAACTTCCACCCAGTAACCATTATTATGATAACCTTTGTTAATGCGGACATATTTCTTGCCGTCTAATTCGTATTCGTTATAAAAATTTGGTTTCGTATTTTTCTTTTCAAAACAACCGGTGTAAGTTTTTCCTGTCGGCACAATCGCTCGTTTTTCAAAAGCTTGTTCTAAATGGTCGTTTAATTTTGCTCCCACATATTGATCGGGAAATTCACCTAACTCCATAAAATGGAATTTATCGTTACAATTACTAATCTTAAAAGATTTTACATTACGAAAGCGAACATCACTTTTCAAAGCGTTTCGCACCGCCAAATAAGCGTTGATGTCTAACACCATGTTTGGACGTAACGCATGCGGTAAGCGACGTTCGTAAGCATTGGCACAAAAAACTTCACCTTGGTCGTTGAGCACAGCAACTTTGTTTTCACGGTTGTAAGCATAAATACTCGGGAAACCAGAACGCAACCACAGACGACATGGTTCATAAGTTTCTTTGTTTTGATTTTTAGTTAACGCCGAGATTAAATTTTCTTCGGCTAAATCACCGAAAGCTTGATTCAAAATTGCGTAGTCAGTGGGAAAGCATTTTTCTTTGTCTGAACAATATCGAGAAGACGGCAAATAGACCATATCTCTGGTTTGAAAATTAACATCATAACTGAAATGGTTACATTCGTCAGTGTTTTCCAACAAAATCGGCACAATTAAATCTTCTAATTTCATCTTGAATATACTCCTTTATCTTTCACTTATAAAGTAGCATATTCATTTGTTAAATTCAAGATTTCCAACAAAATTTACTTGGCTTTTTGATTAAGTTCTTGTTTGACCGCCAAATATTCTTGCAAGATTTCGGTTACCGCAGGATTGTTATAAACATGATGTTTGTCTTTGAAAACGATGTCGGTCTGCCATTGCTTCACGACTTTAACGTAAATGTAAGGGAAGAAACGCCACGAGCCACAATAATGACGAATGAGGGTATCACGGTTGATACGGCGTTGACGGTTGTAGCGGGGGTGGATAATCAATTTTTTTGTCGCACATTTATTGAGAGCGGTTTGGTCAGCCAGAAATAATTTTTTTTCAATGCACATGCGACGAGCTTTTTCCATGAGTTGCGTTGCCCTAATTTGAGGCATATTCATCAGCAGGACACCCGAGTTGCAATAGTTCCAACCCATGAACCAACGTCCCATGTAATCACGGCAAGCGGCGTATTCGTAGTCCGTAAGGTCAATCGCAAACAAATCCGCCAAAGAGCCGAGAATCAAAGTATCCGTATCTAAATACAAAACTTTATTTGGTAAGTCGGGAATTTCATTTACATACAATCGCAACATCGCATAAGGCGTGAAACGGTCTGGAATGGTTAAGTTACCATCTTCACGATAACGTTGCGTTAAATCGACGACTTGGCAAGAACTTTGCGGATTACGTTTTTGTAAAATACGGTTGATAATCTCGACTTGTTCTTCCCGTAATGCTGTGTATTTGGGATTTTCTTCCGCTAAGTCCATTGTCAAAAGCCAAATCTTAATCGGCTCTGGATTAAATTTCACCACCGAAATTACCGAACTCAAAATGCCGTCAAAAGCTCCTAAATTGCCAGCATACATAATGTGATACATATTTAACTTTGCTCCTTTTTTTTGTAGATAATTTTTTGGTAAGTATTTTCCCGACTGCGTGCCACCATTTGGGCGTAAATGCGATCACGTAAATCTTTAATCTGCGTTTGACGGTCTAACTCTGGGTTAGGATAAAATGGCCCGTCAACATAAGTAATGATTTTCACTTTCTTACCACGTTGGTGATAAGTGTTCGTAAAACAGAAAGCTGGTACATTATATTTCACAGGGTAGCGGAAAGATGTTTCCACAAATGGTCGAATTTCCGTGTAATACGGCCAAATATGAGCTTCGGGGTAAATTAAAATTGGTTTCTTATCGGCTACGATTTGGTCAATCGCACGCACAAAACGTTTGGTATTTTCTACGTCGGGTAAAATTGGCAACGCACCTAAACGGCGAGCCAACCAACCGATACCCGGCATCATAATATTACGCTCGTTGACGATGACGTAAGCATCATGCGGAGCAATGACTTTGCACATGGCAGCATCGAAGAAATTTTGCGTGTGATTACCGTAAATAAAGTAGCTCGTTTTTTTCGCAAGACGGAAAGCTTTTTTGTTGATGACTTTCCACCCAAAACGAATTTTGGCATGCGTCCAAGCAATCGGCGTGCCTAACATACGACACCAAAAGAAATGGTGCAGTTTATAAAATGGGTCTCGGCGGTAGTATGTGTACAAGCCACGCCAAGGTCGATAAGGACTGTCATTACTAAAATCGTCGGTTAGTTCGTTAGTGTACTCGATAACTTGTTTTTGTTCCACTGGAACAGTGTACCTTAAAGCAGTGAGTTTTGTAAAATCATTCCATAATTTTCTTGCTAAATATTTTGATTTTCTCAATGAGATGTGTTATAATTTTCCATAACAAAAAGGGGAAAAATTCATGAAAGGGTTTAAGCAGTTCGGTTTCTTGTTATGCACTGGTTTAATCGGCTTTTTGGTCGGTGTCATTGCTACCATGCAAACACCAAATTTAAGTGCGTCCGAAACAACAGGACATGAACACACTTTAACTGCTCACCAACAAATTGACGCTACTTGTACCCAAGCTGGAACTCGTGCTTACTGGGAATGTGAAACTTGTGATTTGTTATTTACCGACGCTAATGATATTTACGAAATTGACCTTAACGAATTTATTGCGTGGAAAGTCTTACCCAAACTCAACCACAAAACTAACGAGAATTATCACGTTGCTTACCAAAAACCAACTTGTGCCAGCAACGGTAACCAAGAATATTACATGTGCATCAATGGTTGTGGACAATACTTCCAAGACCAACATTGCCAAATTTTAATTCCCGAAAAAAACGTTACCATTAAAAATGATAAAGCTATGCACACTTTAACCTTAGTTGAAGCTAAGACCGCAACTTGTGCCGAAGCAGGGCATATCCAACATTATAATTGTACCACCTGCCACAAAAATTTTAGCGATATTTACGGCACCGAAATTAACAACGTAACAACCACCCTCGACCACGATTTGACTTATGTTAACGCTACCAATCCAACCTGCTTCACCGACGGCGAATATGCACACTATCACTGCAAAAATTGTCATCAAGATTACAGCGACGCTGCTTGTACAGACCAAATGACAACGACCGTAATTCCTCATTTGGAACATAGCTCGTACGCTTCACATTATGTTGATTATCAAGCCCCAACTTGCGAAACAGCAGGACACCACGCTTACTACCTTTGTGAACACGGTTGCGGACTAAAATTCAAAGAAGTAACTTGCGACAATTTATACACCGCAAACGAATTAACTATTCCCGCTTACGGACATAGCTGGACTTATGTTAAAGCTGACGAAAATCAAACCGCAAAATATGAATGCGATACAAACGGCAACTTTCAACACGGCTGGATTAAATACGACATCGTTTGTACTCACGACGGTTGCGATGGTTACAACGGTAGCAAAGAATTCTGTGGCTTTGCCAAATTAGACAAAACCAACAACACCGAATCCAAAGTTACGCACACGATTGATTATCTTGTCCAAGACGAAACATTACAAGAAGTATACGATTTGTTTACCTTAGACTGGAATCAAAGCACAATCGCTTATGACGACCAAAATCAAGCTTACACAACAATTACGTTGAAACTGGCAGATACTTACAACACACAAGCAAAATACACCTACCAAGACGTAACCAACGACTTAAACACAATCATTGATTCAAACCGTTTAAGCTTAACCGTTTACTTAAACGCAAAAGACACCAACGACATGATTACATGGCGACTTGATTGGGACGCCGACGGCATCTACGAACAAACGATTAAAGTTGCGATTCAAAATTATTAAGCTGTTGTAAGGGGTAAAAACATGGATAACGTAAAAGTTAGCATTATTATTCCAATGTATAATGCCGAGAAATACATTACTGACTGCTTAAATTCTGTGTTTAACCAAACTTATCCCAACTACGAAGTAATTGTGATTGACGACAATTCACAAGACCAAAGTGTTTCACTTGTCCAAACATTCCAAACACAACACGATAACTTAATTTTACTACGCAATGATACCAACCAAGGTGTAGCTACCGCTCGCAATCTCGGTATCCAACAAGCAACAGGGCAGTGGATTGCTTTTTTAGACGCAGATGATATGTGGCTCCCCGAAAAATTAAATCAACAAATTAACGCCTTACAAACACACCAAGCACAACTATGTTACACATCACAAATCTTTTACGACGACGATGGCAAACCGACTAAGAAAAAATTTCTTGTCAAAGAAAGTATCGACTATCGCAGTTTGTTAAAACAAAATCTTATTTGTCTATCTTCGGCGATAATCAAAAAAGAACTTTGCGTAAAATATCCGTTTCATCATGCTAACTTACACGAAGATTTTATTTTTTGGTTAGAAATCTTACGCCATGAAAAAATTAAAACTATCGGTTTAATCGAACCTTTAACCATTTACCGTTTAACCAAACAATCAAAAACTCGCAACAAATTCAAATCTTTAATCATGACTTATCGTACTTACCGTCATCTGGGGTTAAATTTCTTTCAAGCTTGTTACTATCTACTTTGTTACATTGTGAACGGTGTAAAAAAATATCATTAAAAAAGCGTACTGTTGTGAGTACGCTTGCTTTTATTTGATTGAACGCTTGAATTATTTAGCGTTTTTTTGACTCCATGCTTCGTTAGTAATTTTACGCATGAATTGGATTGTTTCGATTGGGAATTGACCCATTGCGGTTTCTTCCGAAGTCATAACTGCGTCTGTACCGTCGTAAACTGCGTTAGCAACGTCAGTTGTTTCAGCACGACTTGGACGTGGTTTTTGCATCATGTTCAACATCATTTCAGTAGCAACAACAACAAATTTGTTTGCAGCGTTACATTTCTTGATAATCATTTTTTGAACGGTAGGCAATTTTTCTAATGGGTATTCAACACCTAAATCGCCACGAGCAACCATGATACCATCAGCTTCGGCAATGATTTCGTCCAAATTTGCCACAGCTTGTACGCTTTCGATTTTAGCGATAATTGGGGTAGCACCTGTAATTTTACGCATTTCACGAATATCTTCGGCACGGTTAACAAATGAAGCTGCGATTAAATCAACTTTTTGTTCAACACCGAACTTCAAATCTTCAATGTCTTCTGGACGTAAGAATTGTAAGTGAACATCAACGCCAGGTACAGCCATACTCTTTTTGTTAGAGATTTTACCACCAACTTCAATTTTCAAGACAATTTCTTTGCCTTTAACTTCTTGAACTTTGGTAACGATTAAACCGTTACAAATTAAAACGGTATCGCCAGGTTTAACGTATTTGTATAAATCTGGGTGAGAAATTGAAACACCTTGTTGATTACCAACACGTTCATCACAATACAAAGAGAAAATATCTCCTGGTTCAACGGTAACTTCACCGTTTTCAAAAGTACGTAAACGAATATCTGGACCTTTGGTATCCAACATAATTTTAATGTCTTTACCAAATTTTTCGTTTACTTCACGCACCATTGCGAATTTGTTGCCATGTTCTTCATGACTTCCGTGGCTGAAATTACAGCGGGCAATGCTCATGCCTGCGTCAGCCAATCCTTTGATTTTATCTACACTTTCCGTTGCAGGACCAATTGTGCAGATAATCTTGATTTGTTTTTGATTATTGCTTTCCATAACTTCAATTATAAATAATTTCAATTATTTTGTCGATTGTTTTTTGTAAATTATCATTCTTAATCACGTAATCGTAGTATTTTGCTTCTTTTATACACTCGTCGTAGTCTTGCATGCGAGCTTGAATATCACTTAACGCATCGCCTCGCTTGTGTAAACGTTGTTCAATTTCGTTTTTGTCGGCGGTAATAAAAATCGTCGTAACATGCTTAAAACGTGATTGTAGGGCTTTTACGCCGATTAAATTGCAATCTTTCAACGGAATTTTATTTTGAGCAAATATCTCGTTAATGTATTTTTCACTCATACCACGTTTTTCGCCATGGCGGATTGTGTATTCAAAAATATCACCACTGGCTACCATTTGGTCAAATTCTTCGTTACTGACAAAATGGTAAGGATTACCTTGGCTTTCGTTGGGTCGCATTGCTCTTGTTGCTACCGAAACTAATTTAGCAAAGCGGTCAGGATATTTTTTGGTTAATGTTTTAATGATTGTGTCTTTACCAGCTCCACTTGGCCCTTCTATGACAATAATGCGTTGGTTATGTTCTTCCATAAATAAGCTTAACTTGCTTATGAAATTTAGTCAAACTGTCAATAAAAAAAAGTAACCACATTTACGGTTACCTTTTCTAAAAATAAAACACTACATCACACAAGTTATTTATAAAATATTTTTTTTCTTATTATAGCTTGTAAATATGTCAATAACTTTTGCTGGTAAATCGGCGATTTTAACTCGGGTTTGTTCCATGGTATCACGGTTACGAATGGTTACTGCTTGGTCGTTTAACGTGTCGTAGTCGACAGTTACGCACAAAGGTGTCCCGATTTCGTCTTGACGGCGGTAACGTTTACCGATTGAACCTGCATCGTCGTAAGTTACAGTAAATTGTTGTTGTAAATCACGGTAAAGTTGTGTCGCAGTTTCGGTTAAACCTTTCTTTTGTAATGGTAAGACGCAAATTTGATAAGGTGCTAGAATTGGGTTCAATTTCAAGACAACACGAGTATCGCCGTCCGCCAAAGTTTCGGTGTGGTAAGCATCGCAAAGGATAGCCAAGAACAGACGTTCTAAACCTTGCGAGCTTTCAATAACGGTTGGAATAAATTTTTGGTTTGTCATCGGGTCTAAATATTCCATTGATTTTTTGGATAAGTTTTGATGGTTAGTTAAATCGTGAACGCCACGGTGGTGTGTGCCATTAAGTTCGCCCCAACCGAAAGGGAAGTGGTATTCCATATCGCACGCAGCTTTGGCGTAGAAAACTAATTTTTCATGGTCGTGGAAGCGTAGATTTTCCGCACGGATACCCAAAGTATTAGTAATGAAATTCCAAATCTTTTGTTTATATTTTTCGTAATGAGCCATGGCATCATCGGCATGGCAGAAAAGTTGGTGTTCCATTTGTTCAAATTCGACGGTACGGAAAATAAAGTTGCCGGGCGTAATTTCGTTACGGAAAGCTTTGCCGATTTGACCGATACCAAAAGGTACTTTCAAACGCATGCTACGTTGGACGTTGGTGAAGTTGATAAACTCGCTTTGAGCGGTTTCCGGACGTAAGAAAATTTGGTCGGTGTTATTTTGTGTAACGCCACGGTGAGTTTCAAACATTAAGTTAAATTGACGAATTGGTGTCCAATTAAACTTACCGCATTTTGGACAGACGAGATGATGTTGGTTGATGTATGCTTCCAAAGCTTGGTTGGTCCAACCGTCCGCATTGATGTTTTCGTCATGACTTTCAATCAATTTGTCGGCACGAGTACGGGTTTGACAATCTTTGCAGTCCATTAACGGGTCAGCAAAACCACCGACGTGGCCACTTGCGACCCAAACGTTGCGGTTCATTAAAATACCACCATCTAAACCAACACTGTTATCGTTGGTTGTAACGAACTCACGCCACCACAGTTGTTTAATGTGATTCTTTAATTCCACACCTAATGGACCGTAGTCCCATGTATTTGCTAAACCGTCGTAAATTTCCGAACCTTGGAAAACGAAACCACGGTTTTTACACATTGCAATAATTGTATCAATCGAAACTTTATCCGTTGTCATCATTTGAACTCCTTATTTCTTCTTTAAGACGGTAATGCCGTGCATGTATTTATGTAAAGCGACAGGAATGTTTACGCTACCGTCAGCGTTTTGGTTTTGTTCTAAAATCGCAGGTATTAAACGGGAAGTAGCTAAACCAGAGCCGTTCAAAGTGTGGAGTAGTATCGTTTTACCGTCAGCGTCTTTGGTGCGAATATTTGCACGGCGAGCTTGATAATCGGTGGCATTAGATACCGAAGAAACTTCCTTATACCCTTTCATGGACGGTATGAAGACTTCGATGTCATAAGTCTTTGCCATACTTGCCGAACAGTCGCCCGCAGCCAAAGCGGTAGTTTGGAAATGTAAACCTAAACCTTCCAACAATTTTTGTGCGTTGCGGAGTAGTTCTTCAAAGAAAGTTGGACTTTGTTCGGGTAAACAGTAAACAAACATTTCAACTTTGTTAAATTGATAGCCACGAATCATACCACGTTCATCGGTACGGTATGAACCCGCTTCCTTACGGTAGCATGGAGTATAGCTAAAATACTTAATCGGCAGTTGGGTATTATTAACAATTTCATCACGGTGTAAATTAAGTAATGCCGTTTCCGCTGTCGGTAATAAGAATTTACTTTTCTTCGGGTCTTTGTTGAAGTCGGTTACGAAAACGTCTTCCACAAATTTCGGGAATTGTCCCGCAGCGTAACCACTTTCCCAGTTTAGTAAGTGTGGTGGCATAATAAATTTGTAACCGTTGGCGATGTGGAAATCAATGAAGTAGTTTAACAACGCCCATTCTAACATCGCACCGGCACCCGTATAAACCCAAGTCTTGGCACCGCTTAATTTTGCCCCCCGTTCGTAGTCAATCAAACCGAGATTAGTTGCCAAACTTACATGGTCTTGCCATTTGAAATCAAGAGCAGGTTTCTTGCCGAAAGTTGTTACCACACGGTTATTTTCTTTTCCGCCTGCCACAACTTCGGGAAGGGGAATGTTCGGTAACGCCGATAGAATCTCAAAAATTTTGTCGTTGATTTTGGTTAGTTCTAAATCACTGTTCGCAATTTTATCGCCAATCGCTTTCATTTCGGCAATTTGTTTGGTAGCGTCTTTGCCTTCTTTTTTGAGTTTAGCAATCATCGCACTATTCTCGTTCCTTTTTTGGCGACGAGCTTCGTTGTGTTGAATTAAATTACGGCGAGTATTATCTAACGTGAGTACGGTGTCGAAATTGACTTCGCAACCACGTTTAGCCAGTTGTGTTTGTACCCATTGCGGGTTATTACGAATTAAATTTATGTCGAGCATGTATCAATTATACAATGATTTCGTGGTACTCGGCAATGGTTTATCGGCGAATAAATTACTCACACTTAAAAATCTTCGGGAGATTCTTCGTCTTTGGGTGTCATGATTGCTTTGATTTCGTTTTTCAAAGGTTCTTCGTCAAATTCGTTGTGGTTGTTTGACCAAGTGTAAGTAATGCGGTAATTTGGCGAAATTTCAAAAGTTGCAAACTGTAAGCCGTCCATGTAAGCTAACATCTTAATGGTTGGTTTCAAGAAACGACGACAACGTTCGGGTAGATTATTGACATACTTTTCCGAAAGTGAAATTTCGTAAGGTTTGCCCTTGTTATCTTGTGTAATAATGAGAGCTTTCTTGAATTTGTTTAATTCGGTGTTAAAAATGGACAACTTCATTTGTTCAATTTGTTTTTGTTCATTTTTGCTCAAATTCAACATCATGGTCGGCTTAATTTTTGCCAACTCGCTTTTAATCAAAGGGTCTAACGAATTATTGCCAACTTCGGTACGGAAACGTGCCGACACGTTAGGGAAAATGCGGTCCACGTCGTCGGGAGCAAAGTCCGAAGAGCTAACCACGATTTCGTGTGTTTTGCGAATTTTTTTGCAAAGCTTTTCGATTTCACGCATGGTGATGTCATAAAAAAATAAGTTAGTAAAAATGTAAGCCCGTTGTAACGAGTTTTTTACTAACTTTTCGGTGAGCATACAAGCAACAACGCCATCGGCGGTAACAGTAAAGCTTTTGTTGATCGCATCACAACTGTGAAAATTCATTAACCCAACCTCACGGGGAGTACTAAGAATAAGTAGTCGCCACGTTTCGCACTGGTAATGACGCAAGGTGCTAACGGGGTAGTAAATGATAATTTAACAAATTCGTCGTTGATAGTGTTCAAAGCATCGAACATAAATTTGGAATTGAACGCAATTTTAATGCTTGTGCCGTCGATGTTAGCAGGAACACGTTCGTTGATTTGACCTTTTTCGTTATTAGCAAAAAGTTCCAAATTTTTGTCGGCGGTGGTCAAGGTTAATAAGTTGATTTTATTTGAACTAGCCAATAAACCAGCACGACCCACCGAAGCCAAGAGTGGAGCAGTTTCTACCACCACGTTGCAGTTAAATTCGGTGGGAATAATTTGGCGGTAGTTGACGAAATCGCCTTCAATTAAACGAGAAGCAAAAACCGTGCTACCGATAGTAATTTGCACGAACTTTTTTTCGGCGATTAAACCGATTTCTTCTTTGTCGTCGGTCAACATGCGACGCATTTCTTCCAAAGCACGACTCGGGATAATCAATTTTGCCGAACCGGTTGGACGTACTAATGGTTTGGTAATGCGAGCCAAACGGTAACCGTCCAAAGCAACCGCAGTTAAAGTGTTGTTTTTGTCATCGACATCGAACAAAGCACCACGCAAAACAGGACGAGCATTATCTTGTGCGGTAAACGGTGTAGTTTTGTTAATTACTTCACGCAAGTCTGCACCTTTCAAGAAGAATAATGGTTTAGCGTCTAAATTGATTAAGTCGGGATATTCGCTAACAGGCATGCAAGAAAAATTACCGTCGTTGCCTTCGCCGTGTTCAATCACAGCGGTTGTATCGCTACTGGTGAAAGTAATTTGACCTTTGCCGATTTTTCCA
This sequence comes from Clostridia bacterium, assembly GCA_017623705.1. Taxonomy (GTDB): domain Bacteria; phylum Bacillota; class Clostridia; order Christensenellales; family UBA1242; genus RGIG8050. The sequence continues at coordinate 53,274 of JAGAOQ010000021.1, forward strand.
ATGTATTCACAAAATAGTTTACCGGGTAATAAAGCACTACCTTCGGTTTTAACGTCCGCATGAATGGTTTTACGGATATACAATTCTAAGTCGGTTGCAAAGAATGTAACGGTGTTACCTTCCGCAACAATTTTAATCCCTTCCAAAATTTGGTTCACAGTTTTACTGTTTGTTCCATGTGCCACAATCGCTACGGCACTTTTCAAATCTTCGCCATCACAAATAAATTTCATACTCTATAATTATAGCGAAATTTTGCGAAAATGTCTATTGCTTTAATTCAATCGCCAGCATAAATTTGTCGCCGTTATAGAATTCAATCAAGTAATTTGTGAAGTAAGCATTTAATTGACTGGTGATGGCGTCTTCAATGTAAGTACGGCATTCGTCTAAATTATGTAACTCTAAACGGTTTAGTTCGGTGCGGTCTTCTTCGCCGTAGCCGTAATCGTGTTGCATAACATAACGTAAAGTTTGAATGTTTTGAATTTTGGCTTCCTTTTGTACGGGAGGCAGGGTATCGGCAGGGACTTTGGGAGCAGTTACCTTAACCATGGTGTGGTCGGTTAAGCTTAACACCAAACTGTTGCCCCGACGGCTAACGGGGTTAGTAATTTCACGACGCATCATACTTTCCAAAAAATTAACGACAAAAGTGTGTTCCAGTGTTTTGTGTATTTCCTGTGTTTTATTCATGCTACATTATAAAATAATGACAAGCAGAAATAAACTAAAATCGTTTTACATTTTTCGACAAATTTCGACAAAGGGCAATTATTTATCCAGTTGCTTCAAAATATCTTCGACCGCAATTTTTAGTTTGTGTTCGTTCTTTAAGTTGGCAATTTTATCACGTGAGTAAATCACCGAAGCATGGGTACGTCCGCCAAGAATTTCGCCGATTTCGGTTAAAGGTACATCTTTCAAACGTTCGGTTAAGAGGTAAGCGGTAACCATGCGGGCGTCGGCAAGTTTTTCGGTACGACGCTTACCCGTGATTTCGTCCGGAGTAACATCGAAGTAAGCGGCGACAGTGGCAATCACTCGGGCAGCGGTGTCGCCAACACGAGCATTTTCTTCGTCGTTAGAATTGTCCGCCAAAGCGGTATTACAGTCTTCGATGGTAGGAATCGTGTGTCCGTTTAGTTCGGCGTAAACAATAATCTTGATTAAATGACCTTCCATATCACGGATATTTTCGTTGACCTTGTTGGAGTATTCCGCAATGTAAGATGCAACTTCGTTGGGTAAGTATTTATCTTCCAACGCAGCTTTCTTTTGTAAAATTGCGGTTCGCATTTCGATGTCGGGGTTGCGAATGTCTTGGAAAATACCACTTTTCAAACGAGATTGTAAGCGTTCGGACAAAGTTGCAATTTCGTTCGGGTGGCGGTCGCTGGTTAAGACGATTTGGCGTTGGTGTTCAAACAAGTCATTAAAAGTGTGGAAAAATTCTTCTTGTGTGGCTTGTTTGCTGGCTAGTTCCTGCACGTCGTCAATTAAAAGCACGTCGACGTTACGGTACTTTTCCCGGAAAGCACCGAAATCACCTTTTTGTTTAATTACGTTTACATAGTCATCGGTAAACTTTTCAATCGTAGTTAAAACTAATTTGGTGGCAGGGCGGTCTTCGAGAATTTGGTTGGCAATCGCATTTAGCAAGTGGGTTTTGCCTAACCCCGAACGTCCGTAGATAAAGAGTGGGTTAATTTTTTTGCCGGGGTTTTTGGCAACAAATTCCGCCATCGCAGCAACTTCTTGGTTCGACTTACCAACGATAAAGTTCGTAAAAGTTTGTTGTGCGTTAATGTTGTTACTATATATAACTGGTTCGGTGGCAGGTGTTTCGGGAACTGGGTTGTTGGCGGCATCACGACGTTCTTTTTCGACAGCATCAATGATTTCGATTTTTTCAACTAACGGAGCAACGGTTTTGACAGCACTTTCGATGTGGGGGAAGTGGCGTTCATTGCGAGCATAATTAGCATCACGGGTCGACATCGCTACAATCACAAAAGTCCCGTTTTCAAAGGATTCGGGCATGAGTGGTTGAATGTATAAGTCAAAAGAAATACTACTAATGTTATTTTCAATGATAGGTAAAGCTTTTTTCCAAATTTCATTAACGTCCATAGATGAGATATGTTACCACAAAAATGTTAGTTTTGTAAAACACTGCTTGCCAAAATTAAAAGTTTGTGTTATGCTCATATTTATGAAAAGAACTTGGCAACCTAGTAAAGTTAAACGTCGTCGTGCGGTTGGTTTCCGTAAACGTATGAAAACAGTTGGTGGACGTAATGTTATCCGCCGTCGTCGTGCACGTGGTCGTAAACGTTTAACCACAAAGTAACATGCTACCTTTAAGGTATCGGCTGAAAAAGCGAAAAACATTTAACTACTTACACCAACACGGAAAACGCCAGAGTGGTGCTTACGTGGTGGTGTATTTTTGTAGTGCTAACCGTTTGAAAGTCGGGTTTAGTGCCAGTAAAAAAGTCGGGAACAGTGTTGTCCGTCATCGTTCTGTCCGCTTAATGCGTGAAGCGATGCGTCCGTTATTATCACGAGTTAATCCACGCAGTAATTTGATTGTGGTTGCCAAACCCGACTTACCCAAACAACATCTCTTATATATAACATTAGATTTGGAAAACACTTTGAAAAAAGCTGGACTTGTGTTATAATCATAGTTAATTATGAATATTCAGTTTCCGTCCGCTGGTGGCATCGAAGGTTTTGTTTATTGGTTAATCGAACAAATTATGAGTTGGGGTTGGGTTTCCTATGGTTTCGCCATTGTCTTTTTTACCCTGTTTATTAAATTAATGTTGTCGCCATTAGATTTCTTAAACCGTTTTTTAACTCGTCGTACGCAAATTAAACAACAAGCTTTGTCGGGTGAGATTGCCGACTTGGAAAAAATCTACAAAAACGACCCGATTGGTTTAACTCGGGCTCGTCAAGCTTTGTACCAAAAAAATGGCGTTGGTGGTTTAGGTGGTAGTTTAATTTCGTTGGCAAGTTTAATTTTAACCATGGTCATCTTCTTTAATGTCATGGGTGCTTTGAGTAATATCTCGAATTATAACATGCGTGTGCAATATCAAGAATTGCAAGGTGTTTATCAAGAATACACTGCGGATAAAGATGTGAACAATTTGACCGACGACCAAAAAAGTGAATTAGGTACTTTGTTAAACGAAAAATACAACGACACAAAAATTTCTTTCGGCTGGATTAAAAACATTTGGCAACCAGACAGCCCAATGTCTAGTGCAATTATGTCGGTGGATAGCTACAACAACACACAACCCGACGACTATAAATTGAAAACCGATGCCGACAAAGCTGAATACAACGCAATTTATGATTATATTGATGTTAAAAATGAATCCAACGGTTTCTTCTTGTTAGCGGTATTTTCGGCACTGACAATTTTCTTGTCGATGAAAATCAATACCATCATGCAAAAACGTAACGCACCACAAAAAACTACGGTGAAAAAAGACGAACCGATTATCACTTATTCCATGCGTGATGCGAAACAACAAGGTGTGGAAGAAAAACCTGTGGTTGACCCCGCACAAATGAGTAAAATGATGATGTGGATTATGCCGATTATTTACGTCTTGTTTGCGACCATGCAAACTTCGGCGTTTGCTATCTATATGATTGCGTCATCGGTTGTTTCCACCGCTTTAACGGTGTGCTTTTCGTTCTTGATTGACTTGATTTTGAAAAATATGAAACAACCAGAAATTACCAAAGATTTCGATGCTACGGTGATTAACCCGCATGCGAAGTATTTCAAAGGAGGAAAAAAATGAAACAAACGATTACAGTGAGTGCGAAAACACTCGACGAAGCCATTACCAAAGGTTGTGCCGAACTCGGCGTTGGAATTGACGAAGTTGATTTTGAAGTGGTGGACGAAGGCGGTATGTTCCGCAAAATGCAAGTGCAATTAACGGTGAAAGGTTCTGCCGACGAAGTGAAGACGGACGAAGTGCAAGTTGAAGCAGTAAAAACGGAAAGCCCTGCGGTGCAAGTTGAAGCGGGTAAAGTGGAAGAATTTGAAATTGGTGGCAAAGCCAAAGCCAGCCGTCCTGCCAAAGAGCCACGCAAAGTTACCGAATTTGACCCTGCTTGTCCAAAGTTTGCGAAGACGTTGGCGTTTGCCGAATCATTTTTCAAATTGATGGGGGATAACTTAACCGTTACCACATCGCACGACGATAAAGAATTTATCATTGCGGTTGACGGCGAAGACGTTGGTCGTTTAATTGGTAAGAACGGACGCACCATGGAAGCGATTAACTCAATTATCCATGCGATTGCCATTAACACGCACACCGACGAACCACGCCGTGTTAGTGTTGATATTGGTAATTACCGTGCGAAACGCAGAGAATACTTAGTCGACTTGGCAAAACGCAAAGCCGAACAAGTTAAAACGACAGGGCGTGCTGTACGTTTGAACCCGATGCCAGCTCGTGAACGTGTGATTGTGCATTTAACTTTGCAAGATGTGGAAGGAATTATCACGGAAAGTGAAGGCACAGACCCGCAACGTTATTTAGTGATTAAACCGGGTGCAAGATAAGCATTAAAGCGTGAAAATTCACGCTTTTTTTTACGTCCTTTTTCACGCCTATATATATAAGAAGTTGTCGCAAATACGTTGCTTTTTGCCTGTATGATATGTTATAATTATTCATTATGAGTAATGAAAAAAACGGGCAAAAAAAGACTACTGCCAATTCAAATTATGAAGCCAAAGACATTACCGTTTTGGAAGGTTTAGACCCTGTTCGTAAACGTCCGGGTATGTACATTGGTTCAACCGACACACATGGTTTGCACCACTTGATTACCGAAGTTGTGGACAACAGTGTTGACGAAGCTTTGGCGGGTTATTGTACAGAAATTAGCGTTACGATTGAACGTGATGGTTCAATCTCGGTTTTGGATAACGGGCGTGGGATTCCGACCGGTATTCACCCGACCGAAAAAATTTCGGCGGTGCAGTTGGTTTTAACTAAACTCCATGCTGGTGGTAAATTCGGGAAGGGTGGTTACTCAATCTCGGGTGGTTTGCACGGGGTTGGTGTTTCGGTTGTTAACGCTTTGTCCGAATGGTTAGAAGTTGAAGTTTATCAAAATGGCAAAATTCACCACCAAACTTACAACCGTGGTGTGCCACAAGCTCCGTTGCGTGAAATCGGCAAAACCGATAAACACGGTACCAAAGTTATGTTCTATCCCGATGCGGAAATTTTCGACACGATTGAATTTAACTACGAAACCATGAAAGTCCGTTTGCGTGAGTTGGCTTTCTTGAACAAAGGTTTGGTGATTAAATGTGCCGACATGCGTCCAGGACGTGAACACAAAGACAATTTCTGCTACAAGGGCGGAATTAAAGAGTTCGTGGAAAGCTTGAACAAAGGTAAAGAATTAGTCATTCCAGAAATTATCTACGTCCACAAAAAGAACAAAAATAACGAAGTTGACGTTGCTTTCCAATGGAACGACGGTTACAGCGAAAATATCCACACTTATGCGAACAACATTAACACGCAAGAAGGTGGTGTGCATTTAATCGGTTTCCGTAACGCTTTGGCGAAAGCCATTAACGATTATGGCCGTAAAGCAAATTTAATTAAAGAAAGCGACAAATTGACGATTGAAGACGTTTTGGAAGGTGTGGTAGCGATTATTTCGGTTAAGTTGGAAAATCCACAATTTGAAGGGCAAACCAAAACTAAATTAGGTAACGCTTACATGCGTGGTGAAGTTGAAAAAGCCGTGCAAGAAAAATTTGGTGAATTCTTGGAAGAAAATCCAAAATCGGCCAAAGAATTGATTTTGAAATGTCAAACCGCACGTAATGCTCGTGAAGCAGCTCGCCGTGCCAAAGATTTGGTACACCGTAAAGGCGTTTTAGAAAATACAACTTTGCCGGGTAAATTGGCAGACTGTACCGAACGTGATCCAAAGTTCTGTGAAATCTTTATCGTCGAGGGTGATAGTGCGGGTGGTACAGCGAAGCAAGGACGTGATCGTCGCTTCCAAGCAATCTTGCCGTTACGTGGTAAAATTTTGAACGTCGAAAAAGCTCGTTTGGCTCGTGTTTTGGAAAGTGAAACCATTAAGAACATGATTACCGCTTTTGGTTGTGGTATTCAAGAAGATTTTGATATTACTCGTTTGCGTTATCACAAGATTATTACGATGTCCGATGCGGACGTGGACGGTAGCCATATTCGTATCTTGTTGCTAACATTCTTGTACCGTTTCATGCGTCCTTTGATTGAAGGCGGTTACGTGTACGCAGCTCAACCACCGTTGTACAAAGTTACTCGTGGTAACGAAGAATTATATGCTTACAGTGATGCCGAACTTGAACAAATTATTGGTAAGGGTGGTCGTGGTAAAGCTAACGTCCAACGTTACAAAGGTTTGGGTGAAATGAATGCGGAACAATTATGGGATACAACCATGAATCCAGCTAACCGTACCTTGGTACAAATTACTTTGGAAGACGCTTTTGCCGCCGACGAAATTTTCTCAACTTTAATGGGTGAAAAACCAGAATTACGTCGTGAATACATTGAACGTAACGCTGCGAACTTCACACAGGATTTGGATATTTAAGGAGTAACTATGAGAAAGAAAGATTATAGCGAAGAATTACAAGAAATTGTCGATAACACGAAATACGTCAAAGTTAAGATTGAAGACGAAATTCACAAATCGTTTATGTCTTATGCGATGATGGTTAACATGAGCCGTGCAATCCCTGACGTCCGTGATGGTTTGAAACCAGTTCACCGTCGTATTTTGTATTCAATGCACGAACTCGGTTTAACACACGATAAACCATTTAAGAAATGTGCTCGTATCGTCGGTGAATGTTTGGGTAAATATCACCCACACGGTGATACTTCGGTTTACGATGCGTTGGTACGTTTAGCTCAACCATTTACCATTAACATGCCGTTGGTTGACGGACATGGTAACTTTGGTTCTGTTGACGCTGACCCACCGGCAGCTATGCGTTATACCGAAGCTCGTATGTCGGCGGTGGCGAGCGAAATGTTGCGTGATATTGACAAAAATACTGTTGATTTCCGTCCTAACTTCGACGAAACCGAACAAGAACCGATTGTTTTACCATCTCGTTTCCCAAACTTGTTAGTCAACGGTAGTGATGGAATTGCGGTTGGTATGGCGACCAACATTCCACCACACAACTTAGGCGAAGTGATTGATGGTGTCGTGGCTTTGATTGAAAATCCTGACATTGAAATCGACCAGTTGTTACGCATTATTCCTGCCCCTGACTACCCAACGGGTGGTATTATCATGGGACGTGCTGCTTTGCGTCATGCTTACAAAACAGGGCATGGTAGCATTGTTTTGCGTGCGACTACGGAAATCGAAGAACACAACGGCCGTAATCGTATTATTGTTACGGAAATTCCTTACCAAGTTAACAAAGCAAAATTAGTTGAAAGCATTGCCATGTTAGTTCGTGATAAACGCATTGAAGGTATTTCTAGTGTTGACGAAGAATCTGACCGTCATGGTATGCGAATTGTTATCAATTTGAAGAAAGACGCACAAGCACAAGTTGTCTTGACTAACTTATTCAAATTGAGCCAATTACAAATCTCGATGGGTATCAATTTCTTGGCATTGGTTGGTAACGAACCAAAAGTCTTGAACTTGAAAGAAATGTTGTACTACTATTTGGAACACCAAAAAGAAGTCGTACTCCGTCGTACTAAATTTGACCTGGAAAAAGCCGAAGAACGTGCTCACATTTTGGAAGGTTTGGTGAAAGCTTTGGCGAACATTGACGAAGTTGTGGCGATTATCAAAAAGTCAAAAGACAAAATTGAAGCGGCAACTAAATTGATGAAACGCTTTATTTTGAGCGACCGTCAAGCAAATGCTATTTTGGAAATGCGTTTACAACGTTTAACCAGCTTGGAAGTTGAAAAACTGAAAGCCGAATTGGAAGAATTGCGTGCTTTGATTATCGAATTGAAATCAATTATTGCAAGTCAACCAAAATTGTTAGCTTTAATTAAGAAAGAATTGTTGGAAATTAAAGACAAATATGCGGTCGAACGTGTTACGGAATTGACAACTGACTACGGTGATATTGACATCGCTGACTTGATTGAAAAAGAAGACGTTGCGGTTTCGATGACACACTGCGGTTACATTAAACGTTTACCATTGACCGAATACAAAGCTCAACGTCGGGGCGGTAAAGGTTCAAATACGCACACCACGAAAGAAGAAGACTTTGTGGAACGTATGTTCGTAACCAATACGCACCATGACTTGTTGTTCTTTACTAACTTGGGTAAAGTTTACCGCATTAAAGCGTTTGAAGTCCCCGAAGCAACCAAAGGTTCTAAGGGACGTGCGATTGTCAACTTGTTGCAACTAGCTAACGAAGAACGTGTTGCTGCGGTCATTCCAATGGAAGACTATGACATGGGACATATCGTGTTGGCAACAACTTACGGTATGATTAAGAAGACAAAATGTAGTGAATTTGCTCGCATTGCTCGTACAGGTAAGATTGCGATTGGCTTGAACGAAGGCGACCAGTTAATTGCTGCGGGACACACGGCTGGTGCCGACGAAATCATTATGGCGTCCAGCTCTGGTAAGTGTATCCGTTTCAGTGAAGAAGATGTTCGTCCAATGGGACGTGGTGCTGCTGGTGTTAAGAGTATGAACATCGAACGTGAAACTGAATCCATTGTGGATATGTGTATTATTGAACCAGGTTGTGAAATCTTAACGGTATCGGCGAACGGTTACGGTAAACGTAGCGACCCTGATGACTATCGTTTGCAATCACGTGCTGGTAAGGGAATTAAAGCTGGTGTGTTCAACGAAAAAACTGGACCATTGGTTAACTTGAAACAAGTCCGCACCGAACAAGACATTATGTTGATTGGTGATAACGGCACGATGATTCGTACCAAAGCAAGTTACATTTCCAAGATTGGTCGTGATACGCAAGGTGTACGCATTATGCGTGTGGGCGAAGGAGCAAAGATTGTTGCCGTTGCTGTTGCTGAACCGCAAGAAGAAGACGAAGAAGACGGCACAGCAGAATAATTAAAGCATTAAAAGGTGAATAAAACATGAAACCCTATGATTTTCGAGCGATTGAAAAAAAGTGGCAAGATAAATGGGCGGAAGAAAAACGCTTTGAAACCAAAGACCATGTCGCAGGTAAGGAAAACAAATACATACTGATTGAATTTCCTTACCCGAGTGGCAAAGGGTTACACATCGGCCACATGCGTAGCTATACTGCACTTGACGCTTTGGCACGTCGCTTGCGTTTGCAAGGGAAAAATGTTTTGTTCCCGATGGGAATTGATGCGTTTGGCTTGGAAGCTGAACGAACTGCAATCCGTGAACATATTCCGCCACAACAAGTCGTTGCTCGTAATACCGCAACTTTCCGTGAGCAATTATCTCGTGTTGGTTTGTCGGTAGACTGGTCCCGTTTTATTAAAACTTGCGACCCCGAATACTACAAATGGACACAATGGCAGTTCTTACAATTTTTCAAAAAAGGCATTGCTTACAAAGGTACAGCCAATGTAAATTTCTGTCCGAACTGCGGAATTTTAGCTAACGAAGAAGTGGAAAACGGGACATGCTGTCAATGTCATGCGGAAACCGAACAGAAAACAATTCCGCAATGGATGATGAAAATGACAGCTTACGCCGACCGTTTGATTGATGATTTGCGTGAAACCGACTACTTGCCACACATTAAGACCAGCCAAATCAATTACGTCGGGCGTAGTTATGGCGTCGAAGTCGATTTCCAAATTAAACAAGGCGGACAAATTAAAATTTTCACGACTTGTATTGAAACAATCTTTGGTTGTACGTTTGTGGTGCTGGCACCCGAACACCCGTTGTTAAAAACTTTGCAACCGCAAATTAAGAACTGGGACGCTGTCCAAAAATACTGTCAACAAGCAACACGCAAAAGTGAATTTGAACGTGCCGAAATGGCGAAAGACAAGACTGGTTGTCGTTTGGACGGAATTGTGGCGATTAACCCAGCGAATGGGCAAGAAGTTGCTGTTTACGTTGCCGATTTCGTGTTGGGTAGTTATGGTACCGGTGCAGTTATGGCTGTGCCGACACACGACCAACGAGATTACGAATTTGCGGAAAAACACGGTATCGACATGATACAAGTAATTGACGGCAAACTGGACGGCAAAGCTCTGGAAAAAGACGTGTACTTGGCACAAAATCCCCAGTTAATCAATTCGGCTCAATTTAGCGGACAAACCGTGCAAGACGCCAAAGTCAACATTACACGCTGGCTTGCCGAACAAGGCGTTGCTCGGGAAACTAAAAATTACAAAATGCACGACTGGGTTTTTGCTCGTCAACGTTACTGGGGCGAACCAATCCCAATTATCCATTGTCCACATTGTGGTATGGTGCCTGTGCCGGAAAAAGATTTACCAGTTTTATTACCCGAAACACAAAGCTACGAAGCAACCAGCGACGGGCAAAGTCCGTTAGCAAAAATTGCGGACTGGGTCAACGTTAAATGTCCAACTTGCGGTGCTGACGCAAAACGTGAAACGGATACAATGCCGGGTTGGGCGGGCAGTTGTTGGTACTTTATCCGTTACTGCGATCCACACAACGACAAAGCTTTTGCTGACCCTGAAAAAATGAAAGCATGGTTGCCGATTGCGTTGTACAACGGCGGTAATGAACATACAACTCGTCATTTGTTGTACGCACGTTTCTGGACAAAATTTTTGTACGACCAAGGTTTGTTCCCGCTGAACGAATTTTGCCAAGCACGGATTTCGCAAGGGATAATTCTCGGCGAAGGCGGTGTTAAAATGAGTAAGAGTTTGGGCAATACGGTTGACCCTCGTGATGTTGCCGACCAGTACGGGACGGACGCTTTACGTTTGTGGGTGTTGTTCATCGGCGACTATCAAGAAGTGGCGGTATGGAGCAATGACGGCGTTAAAGCTTGTCATCGTTTGTTACAACGTGTCTGGGCTTTGCAAGACAAAGTGGTGGACGGAAAGCAATTTAGTCCAGCTTTGAATTATTTGTTTAATTATTCAATCCAAAAAATTACTAATGATATGGAAGCCATGAAATACAACACGGCAGTATCTCAAATTATGATTTTAATGAATGCGATTGAAAAGCAAGGGACAATTAACCGTTACGAATACGAAACGTTATTAACAATTTTGAATCCATTTGCACCACACATCACGGAAGAATTGTGGGCAGGTGTGAAAGACGCCAGCTGGCCAACCGTGGACGCCAAAGCTTTGGTTCAAGACACGGTTGAAATTGTGGTTCAAGTCAATGCGAAGATTGTTGGTCGTTTAGTTATCAACACTGCGGACGATGAAGCGACGGTGGTTGCTAAATGTCGTACGCAAGTTAAAAATATACCCGACAACGTGAAGAAAACAATTTACGTGAAAAACAAGTTAGTCAACTTTATTGTTGCCAAATAATTGAATAACTTAATTTAAGAAGTTTGTGATTAACTTTGTCGCCGTCGTAAGATAGGTGGCAGGGTCGGTTAGGTAGTGCGTGCAAGCTGGATTTTCTTTGCGGTACCAAGTGCGTTGGCGTTTAATGAACTGCATGGTTTGGTGGTATAGTTCGTCATAGTATGTTGCCAAATCAATTTCGCCTTGTAAGTAACGTAAGTTCAAACGGTATTCTAAACCGAGTTTGTACAAGAAGTCGCTGTCCACACCCCGAGCTAGCAACTGGCGTGTTTCGTCAAACATACCTTGTTGGACACGGTCGATGTTACGTTGTTGGACTTTGGGAGCCAAAATTGTATTCGGCGGGACAAGACAAATTTGCAGTACGTCATAACGTGGTTGGTTGGGTTCGGTGTTAAACCCGTAGCCGTTGATAACTGCCCGAGAGTACAGTCCCGTGCCACCGACTAACATCGGCAATTTGCCACGAGCAATAATTTGGTCAATCGTTGCATAGGCATCTCGTTGGAAGTCGCCGACGGAATAACGAGTATTTTGCGTCGGGTCAACGATGTCTAAACAATGGTGCGGTACGCCTTGCATTTCGGCAGGCGTAATTTTTGCTGTGCCTAAATCCAAACCTTGATAAACTTGGCGACTGTCCGCCGAGATAATTTCCGCATTAAACTGTTTGGCTAACAAAATCGAAAGAGCTGTTTTTCCGCTGGCGGTGAGTCCGCTAATGACGACAAGCTTGGGTTTCATTTTTGCCATACCCAACCAAAACAAACGTAATACACAAATTTATCCCACAAGTATGCGGGCAAAGATGAATCGTTGCTAATCACGTCGACACATTGACTGACGTAATTTGACGCTGGCAACGGTCCTAAATAAGTTGAATCCCAGCTGTGATTAAATTCGCTGTTGGCTGAGCCACGGTTGTCGCCCATTAAGAAATAATGGTCTGCGGGAATGACTAACATGTAGCGACTGGTTTCGGTTGTGCCGTCGGTCGTCGCTGTGTTCGGGGCTAAACATGATGTGTAGTGTACCGATACCCAGTCATTCATGTCCGCATCGTTTTGGTTGTTAAGTACGTTCCACAACTGCACGTAGTTCATGGCACTCGGTTGAGCCACTAACGGGTCGAGATAGTTTTCGTCCAAACGTTCGTCGTTAAGGTACAGATAATAATTGTCGCCCGTTCGGGTCATGCTAATGCGGTCGCCTGCTTTGGCAATTAAGCGTTTAATGATGTACATATAATCGCCACCTTCGTCGGCACGGTTATAAGTCTTTCGCAATTCATTTAACATGATTAAAGCTGTTTGGTCGCCTTGGTTGGCTTCACGGAGATATTGGACGTAACGAGTATTTTTCAAATAGAGTTTACTGACAATAATATCGCCACGGTCAGGTTCGCCGAGAATACAAGTAATGGCACTGTCGGTATTTTCACCGCTGGCATTCAAGGTGGTCATCATGGACGTCCCGATAATTGGGCACATGGCAAAAACCACACAAAAAGCAATCATCGCAATCGAAACCACGGTAACCAAAATTGTTCCGCAAATGGTGAGCTTGGTTAATACACGTGTCGTCGGTGAATCTTGGTGCAGACCTTTACCGTTAGTCGCTGCCACATATTCTTGCCCGACAAAATCTTTTGCCATAGTTTTATTATTATCGTCTTTGGCTTTTTTGTCAATATTTTAAGTATGTTCCACTTTTGGATTTATCTTTCGATTTGTCTTTCATTGTTGATTTATCGGTACTACTAATTTTTGAGTGTATCTAACAATCCGCTACAATGGAACGAATAGTCGTTTTCGCCCGCAATAATAATGTGGTCTAAAAACTTAATGCCGAGATTTTGGAACGTGGTGTACAAACGGCGTGTCAACTGCATATCTTCGACCGACGGACTCGGGTCGTCGTTCAAGTGGTTATGAGCAAGAACGACTTGTGCCGTTTTGTTGGCTGTAACCACCGAAATAATTTCACGGACATTGATATGTACCATATCCAGTTCGTGATTCGTGATGTGATAAACTTTCTTGACTTTACCGCCCGTACCTAAACAAACCAGCACGAACTGTTCGACGGTGTAAGTCCGTAACAGTGGAGCAAGGTACTCGATAGCTTGTTCGGGTGTTTGAATCTTCGCCCGATTCACAGTTTGTTGAGCAAGATATGTAGTGAACTGCTTTAAGAAATGTAAGAAGACTGCCGATTGCTCACCGATACCAAAAGCTTTGGCTAGGTCCGCAGGTTTAGCATCAATCACCGCTTGCAACGAGCCGAACTTGTTAATCAAACTGTGAGCGGCGGGGTTGGTATCTTGGCGTGGAATACAAAAACCGAGAGCAAATTCTAACACTTCGTATTCATTGAAAGTGGCTAACCCGTTATCCAAAAAACGTGTCCGTAATTTCTTACGCCGACCACGATGAATTTGTTCATTCAAGTTATCTTTCGTGTGTTCCATGCTGTCCTTGTTTAGTTGTTGCTATTTTGCTTTTCGTACATTTTAATTTCATCTTTCAAGTCTTGAATTTCTTCTTGCATCGCAACATTATCGTCTTGTAGTTTGTTGATTTGTGTGTGGTAATGTGCAATGAAACCAAATTGAATCAAGAGTGTTACAATTAACACCGCAAAAGCTACCGTCGTAATTGTTACAACTAAACGTAAGCGTTTGAGTAAATCTTCCTTTTGCATTGCAATATCATAACACTTCCAGCTATTTTTGGCAAAACGAAAACATACAAATAACTATGGCTTGGTATACCGCAATCTTTCTCGGTTTAGTGCAGGGGCTTGCCGAATTTTTGCCGATTTCGTCCAGCGGACATTTACTTTTATTGCAAAGCTTTTTTGGTATCACCGACGGCGGTTTGTTACTTACATTATTGTTGCATCTCGCCACGTTGCTGGCTGTCGTCGTAGTTTATCACCGTCGCTTGTGGGACGTGCTGCGTCGCCCGTTTAGTGCGGAAACTTTGCAGTTAGGTGTGGCAACCATCATTACTTGCGGTATCGTGCTGGTCTTTCATGACATTATCGACAGTTTGTTTACCGTCCAAACTCTGCCGTATCTTTTTGTGGTGTGCGGAGTGTACTTGCTGTTACCAACGCTTTTTCGCCCACAAGCTAACCAACGTTTTTGGTGGCACGCCGTCGTCATGGGTGTTGCACAAGGCGTCGCTGTCGTGCCAGGGTTATCCCGCAGTGGACTAACCATTACCAGTGGACGGTTAGCAGGTATGACGGCAACGCAGTCCACCGACTTTTCGTTCTTGATGTCAATCCCGATTATTTTGGCGTCTTTGGTTTTTGAATTATTGCGTGGGGGCAGTGTGCAAGCTCTTGGTTTTGGGAACATTGTCTTGGCGTTTGTTACTGCCTTTCTGGCTGGTATCATGGCGATTAAGTTCATGCTTAAAGTAACCCGCAAGATTGATTTGCGGTGGTTCGCCGTTTATTTGTTAGTCCTTGGTGTTGGTTTATGGTTTTGTCAAAGTTAATTAAATTTGACGGGTAAAATCGGGCGTAGTTTTGGTATTAGTATTTGGTGTGGTGTTTTGTTGTGTACGAACAGGTGTTTTCAAATGTTTGAGTAAATCTTTGATGGAAGCTTTGCCCGTGCGTTTAGTTAGCCATTCCGCCGCAAAACGTTTGGCAATTTCGTCGGCGTTTAATCCCGTACTCAACGCAAGAATTTGCCAGTTCAACATGATGTACCCTAAATAGTCGACCATTTGTTTTTGACGTTCTTCGCTGTAAGGGTGTTGGTTGAAGTTGATACCGTAAGCAATATCTGCGATGTCGCCCGCACTTTTGTTTAAGCCCAAACTTGCCATTAAGATTGCCGTCTTGGTCGGGATAGCTTCTTCTTCGATAAATTTTTCTGCAATTTCTTTAATTTTGTCGTTCATCATAATCTCCTCAATTTTTATTAGTTTGGTTAAATTCAATCCCAAAGCAGAACGGAGCAAAGACTTCCTTGCCGGGTAAGTTTGCTGTTTGCATTTTAGCAACAAATTTTTTACGGTTAAACTTTACGTCAACACGGTAAATATTGAAGTTATCGTCAATGCCGTAGTTATCGACCACATCAAACAAAGTGTAGAACGTATTGTCGGCTTTAACACAACCCGAACTACCTTGCAAAACGTACGAGTGTTTTTCTTCGTCGATAAGAATTTTACGTTTGTGTAAATGCCCGAAAAAGACGACGTCGCACTTTTTGTTTTTGAAGTACTTGCGTAAGTCTTTTTCGTTAAATTCTAATTGTGTATCAATTACTTTGCCGTTTTCGTCGTGGCAGTAGTGTGTGAACAAAATATTAAAACCTTTGTAAGTAATTTTACGTTCCAAAGGCATTTTGGCAATGTAAGCTAAATCATCACGGTCCAAAGTTGCAAACGTTGTTTCAATTAAATCTTTGTTAGCGTAGGTTTGAGCTGTCGCCGATTCATCATATTTGGTAATCCGTTGTTCGTGGTTGCCGAGTACGCACTTTACGTTGTGCTTGCGGAGTAAACGCAGACAACCAGCACTATCTGGTCCAAAGACAATCGCATCGCCTAAATAATAAATATCCGTAATCTTACGGTTACGTTTAATATCTTTCAAAATTGCTTCCAAAGCTTCTAAATTGCCGTGAATATCACCAAAAACTGCAATCGCCATAATTAGTATTATAATGGCTTTTGTGTTTTTTTACAACTATAACGACTAAATAAATAAACGATGACACCCAGTACCAAAGCACAACCGATAACAATCACATAATATAACGGGCGATTCGGGTAGACGTCCTTAAATTCAATCGGTGCGGTCGACGTCCATAAATAGATATAACTGCCGTCATCTTCGTTGTTTACAATCCAGTCGGTGTTGGCTTCGCTATGACGGTCTTCGGCAGTATAACCCACAATGTAAGTAAAATGACTGTTGGCAGGTAACAACTCAATCGGGTTGTAGAGCTGTTGTGTGTAATAAATTTTGAACGGACGCACAACCTTTTTCACCACCGACGGCGGAGTATTGCTAAGCGTCAAATCAACTGTGTAAGTATTGTCAGTAACTGCTTCCCGAATTTTTACGCCAACAATTTTCGGCGTATCCGTTTCATCGCCAGCTTGTTCCGCAATGATACGTTCAATTTCTGCTTTCCAGTCCGTAATCATACTCGGGTCAAAGCTAGTCGGGTCTTTAATTTGTAAAAATACCGTCGCTTCGTGTGGTTCGTCTTGCGGGTAAGTTTGCGTAACATCATCATGAAAAGTACTGCACGCCGACAACAAGACAGCCACCAAAAATGTTAAAACCAAAGCACTAAATTTTTTCATTTATCCTATCAATATGGCAAGCTACGGGCAAAATGTCAATTAGCGTAAAATTACATTACTTGAACGAGCTGAAATACGGTCGCCATCACTCAAAATCAAAGCCGTGTTGTGTGTATATTCTTGCACGTAGTCATTAACACGAATCGTAAATGATTTGTTGTTTTCGTCGGTCGCCAAAATTGTGTATTCACCGGGGCGTACCGTACCACGTTTAGAAACTACGTATTCAACACCAGCTTGTAAAACGGTATCATTTTTTTGTAAGTTCACACTTAAATTACGGCGAGATTTTTCTTTACGGGTCATAACAACTGCCAAGGTGATTGCCAAGATTAAGCAAAGTCCGCTAAAAATTCCCGCTACAATGATTAAGTAACGATTATCGCCCGAGAAGTCGATACCAGAATGCAAAGCAACCAACACGCCCGCAACTGTGCCCAAAGCCACGCATCCGCAAATCAAAAATAAATTTTTCAAAAATTTTATCATACTCAATTATAGCACACTCCCGCCAAAATGCGAATAGAATTATTTTTCAATTTCCATCGCTTGTGGCATGGTTGTTGTTTTGTGTGCGTAACTATTGATAATTGACTGGAAGTCGTCAACCATTTCGTGCCAATATGTATTCGGTACATAGTTTTTGGCTTTGAAATTTTGTAAGCTATTTTCCACACCTTTGCACAAAGCCCACGCCATCATTTGCGATACGCAGTCGGCGTTCGGGGCGTAGTGCAGTGCGTTTTTGATTTTGGTCGGATTGATTTTCCAATCTTGATCACGTGCCGTGATGGCAATGTAATGTTCGTCGTATTGACCATCGTAGGTATTAAGTAAGCGATTAGTGGTGATTTGAATACTTTCCGCAGTCGCCGTATTAAATGGTAAATTGGGTAGGATTGTTGGTTGAATAACTCGGTTAAGCCCGTTTAACGAACCCAGCTTATCACGATGTAAATGAATCCCGTCATTGTCTTGTTCCCCCGTGAAAGCTCCACCTTTTTTGAGTAACGCAAAATTTAGTTCACCCACGACTTCATCTTTTTTGCTAATCACACGAACACTAGGGATACGATTATAAAGCACGTTGAGCGGTGCATAAGCTACTTCCAATGTCGCATTGTTAATGGCATAAGCTTCGTTTTCGGTATATCCAAACAATAAAAGTTTTTCGTTCAAGTTATTGATAATACTTTGCAAAGCTTTATTCCCGGCACAAAAAGTAAAGAAGGTGATGAGGGACATGTTTTTCTTCGCTGTATTTATATCGAGCGGGTAACCATTTTTATCAATTAACAAAAGCAGTATGGCGTTTGCAATTTTATTGATTGCACTTTGGGACAGGTCGCCGTATTGACTATACTTAACCCCGACAATATCCACATGGTCGAGTTTATGATAACCTTGTTTGGGTGCGAACATTAAGTCCAAATAATTTTCGACTTGTTTAGCAAAGGCATTAGCGTCCCTATTTGTTGTTGCGTAGTTTCCCGACAGGCATAAAACTGTTGGCTTAACAAATTTGAGATTATCCAAATCTAACAACTCCCAATGATGTGGAGCGTTCAAACTTCTTTTGCCGACTTCGACACCTAAGTGAGGATAATTTGGATTCATATTTCAACGACAATTATAAACGAAAGCCAGCCGAGATTCAATAGTCTTAACAAAATTAAACGCAAAAAACCCGCCAAAATTTGGACTAAGTTCTAGTTTGCATTGACAGGAATCAACTAAATATACGGTGTTAGAACTAAAAATTTTAATCAAAAACCAATAGTATATGTTATACTAAAAAACAGGAGAATGGTTTTATGGTTAATCAGCTTTTGGAAAATTATATTATCAATAATATTTTGCCATTATACGAAAAAAACGATTTAGGTCATAATATTGTTCACATCAAAGAAGTAATTAGAAGATGTTTTGTTTTGAATCAAACATTTCAATTAAACCTTGATGAGAATATGATTTATGCGATAGCTTCGTACCATGATTTGGGAAAGTATCTTGACCATGAGCAACATCATTTAATTGCTGGTCAAATGTTTTTTGAAGATAAAAATATGTCCAATTTTTTTAATGACGAACAACGCTTAATGATTAAAGAAGCGATTGAGGATCATCGTTCGTCTAAGGAAGATAACCCACGGTCGCCTTATGGTAAACTGATATCGTCAGCAGATCGTAACACATCAATAGAAATTGTTTTCATTCGTAGCTTTTTTGTGGCACACGAAAGAATGCCCGAAATGAACATTGAAGATTATTTGGACTATACAATTAAAAGACTAGCGAAAAAGTACAGTGAAGATAATCCAGAAAATATGTTTTATGAAGATGGGGTTTATAAAAAATTTCTTGTCGATATGAGAAATCTCTTAAAGCAACCGGATAAATTTAAGGCAGAGTATTGCAAAATCAATCGAATCAAATCCAGAAAACATAAAGTTTGCGAAGAACCGGGGCGTATTGATTTAGTTAAACAGGATTATCAACCAACAAAAAAATCGACATTCCAAAAAACAAATATCAATCACGAGAAAGATTTCCGCATGGATATTTTACTTGCAACCAATAACAAACATAAAATCGAGTTTATTAAAATGGCTGCCAATGGATTAGGCATAAATTTCCATACCCCGAAAGAACTTGGTTTGCAACTTAATGTCGAGGAAAATGGAACGACGGCGGTTGAAAATGCGATTATCAAAGCGGCGACACTAAGTCAGCTTAGTAGTATGCCGACTTTTGCTTGGGATATGGGTATGCACATTAAAAAACTACCTGAGAACCTCCAACCCAATTTACATATCCGCAGACCATTTGGCAAAGAAGAATTATCAGATGCTGATATGGTTGAGTACTGGCGTCGTCTGGTGGCACAAAACTGCGAGAACGGAGAAAGTCCGGCACATTATTTTGACGGAGTCGCTTTAATTGACGGAAACAAACTGGTCAATAGTGCCAGTTTTGATGTAGGAACTTTTATTTTTACATCAATTAAAAATGAAAATGGTATTCCTAAGTTCAATGCTTTTGATCAAGTTAGAAAAACATTGGATAACAAATATTTTTGTGATTTAACCGAAAAAGAAAACTTAAAATACGATTCTGAACGTACAAGACAAATTAAGAAATTTTTTCAAACTGCTTTGGTTAAAATCAATGCCTTAAACCAAACAGCAAAAGATAACAATATGACTTGTGAAAAACTATAAATCGTAAATCTGTTATTTTTTACATCATTTACACTTGTTATCTTAAAAAAGAAAATAGTCTAACTTATCGCAGACTATTTCTTTGGGTTTAAATTAAGTTATGAATGGCAGGGGTCGACTAACTTAAAATGAACACCAAAAACTAAGTTTAAATAAAAAAGCCAGTTTTTTTACAGGCTTTTTTCTGCTAGAGATTGTAATGCTTTTTTTAGTTTATTTTCTGGCTCTTCTTCTATAATATAATCAACAAAATATTTTCTTCTTTCTTTATTTCTAAGTTTTCTTAACGCTTCGGCTTCTATTTGTCTAGTACGAACCGTACTAATACCCATGTTCATTGCAATTTCTTCCACAGAAAAAGGATTACCATCATCAAGACCGTATCTTGCACGTAAAACCTTTTCCTCACGTACTGGTAACATTTGCAATACTTTATATATTTCTTCAGTTAAGATATTGTTTTCGGCAATTTCAATGGCATCTTGGCGATTATTTAACAAGGTATTGTCATTACCTTTCAGACTGGTTTCAGGAAATGAATTTTTATCTAAATTTTTTAATTTATCGATACTA
>JAGAOQ010000002.1 GCA_017623705.1 Clostridia bacterium
ATGCGGGCGGACATTATTTAGCAGGGTTTGGCATGGTTAAACCGATGAAGCCCAACATGACCAGCACGATTGCGTTGCCAGCAAGAGCGAAAAAGTCGTTCAATGCTACCACCAATTTGTTAAAGGTGAAACCCTTGAAGACGTCGGCAAAAACGCCCCAGTCATACTCCATGCAAATTCCCACCAAAACAACTATTGATGCAATTAAAATAATTGCTGATACAAATCTACGGATAAAGTTCATATTCCCCTCCTTATTTTTTCTATTATAACAAAAGAAAAGGGGTTAAGTCTATCCCCTTTCAAAAATTTCTTACACTTTTTTCATATTCATAATTATGTCGTACCGCCTTTAATTATTTATTTTCATTTCCTGGAAATTCGACAAAATTTTCTGGATTAACTGGCTTACCATTTTGGTACATCATCAAGCGTACGTGTGGCATCTCGAATACTTCATAGTTCGCCGAGTTACCGACTGTGCCGATGCGATCACCACTCTTGACTTCATCACCTACTTTGACGTCAATCGTGTCTAAACTACTGTACACCGTTTCAATGCCGTCTTTATGTTGAATCCTAATGAGTTTGCCCGTGCTGGCATCACCGCTTTCAACCACTGATGTTACTTTCCCGTCGTAACATGCTACCACGTTTGTCCCTTGTGTTGCCCCGATTGTGTAACCTAAATCGTACTCGTACCACTTCGTGGTGTTGTTGTATTGCACCATATCAAAGTCTGCTACCTTCAACACGGTCCCCACCGTTTTATCAACCGGCAGTACCCATGATGCTGTAATCTCCGGTACTGACGGCACGGTTGGCCCACCAACCAAACTGCTGTCTTCTTGAACAGTATTGGAACTCGGTTGTACAAAACTGAGTGCGATAAAAGTCGTGGTTAAACCCAACATCAAGACGACTAATAACGTACTGATTGCGATAGCGTTACGACGTGTTTTTTCCATTTGTGTTGCTGTGCGAATGTCCATTTCTTTACCCCCTTGGCTCAATTTTTGACCAGCAACACAAAATTTAATCATCTTTTAAGCATTTATTTTATCGCTCAATAAACGTCGCACAATCGGCTCGATTTGTGTCTTCATTGTCAACAACGGCAATCCCGTTAGCTCCACAATGACAACTACGGTTATACAAGCAGTTTGATGCAGTACAACGCAAAGGCACATTGTTCGGTCTGGTTGGCGACAATTCCGAAGCAAGTTCGATGTTTGTTTTGTCTTCGTCCTTTTGATAGGTTTCGCAGTTTGCACCACGGCAAACCCAAACTTCATGAGCATGGCAAGTACCATTATGATTAAATTTACAATTTATTTTACGACAGCGAATATTCATTATGAAATTATTATGAATTATTATAAAATAAAATATGCAAATTTATTTATTAAAAGATTTGAAGGGACATGGCAAAGCTGGCGAGATCGTAAATTTGAACGATGGCTACGCAAAGAACTTTGTCATTAAAAACAAGATCGGCAAAACTGTCGACAATGCTGTCCGTAGCGACATCAAAGCCAAAGCAGATAGCGAGGCGTACAAAAACCAAACGGAGATTGCCAGCATCAAGGCACAAATCGAAAAGCTAAAACAAACGCCGATTACGTTATACGGCAAAGTTGGAGCTAACCAAAAATTATTTGGTAGTATTACAGCAGCCGAAATCACAACGGCATTGGCCGAAAAAGGCATTAACGTGGACAAGCGTTTAATTGTCTTTAACGAACCAATCAAGGCAGTTGGCACATATAATGTAAACATCAAATACAATCACCAACTAAATGGAACGATTACGGTGCATGTGGAGGACATCAATGCAAAATGATAAGATTTTCGTGTTAGTGTTAACTTTGGAGCAATATCAAAACACGACATTGTTATCGCAATCAATCTGCGGACGCACGATGGGTGAATGGGTCAATCAAGCGGTTGCACCTTTCAAGTCCAAAGTGGTTACGGTATCGCCCGAAGATGACATTATGACGATGTTCAAACAAAACATAACGCCAGCAACTTATACCGTAATTACTTACGTTGATATGCCGTTGTTAACGACGGAAGATATTTTAGATGCTGTCGATTATTGTTTCCACAAAAACGTACCGGCGTTGAAACTACCACGTGGTTGGGTTTTCAACACTAACTTAGTTGCCGAAAGTGAAAACTTCCCCGTTACCGAATTTAACGCAGCCAAAACACAAAACTATCAAGTAGCTTTTAACAACAGTCAAATTGCGAAAATTCGTACCATCATGCAAGAACGAATTAACCAACAACACTTAAAAAATGGTGTTGTCATGACTGACCCTGCACATACTTACATCGACGCTACCGTGCAACTGCACGCAGGGGTAACCTTAGAACCAAACGTACATTTGTGTGGTAAGACCATTATTCACGAAGGCACAGTAATTTTAGACGGCTGTCGCATTGAAGACACAACCATTGGTCAAAACAGTCAAATCGGGCCAAACGCACACTTACGCCCGAACAGCAGTATTGGCAATCATTGTCGTATTGGCAACTATGTAGAAGTTAAACGCTCCCGTATTGGCGATAATTCCAAAGTCGCTCACATGACTTACGTTGGCGACACAACAATCGGCAAAGATTGTAATGTTGGTTGTGGCGTCATCTTTTGTAACTACAACGGCAAAACCAAAAGTAATACCATTGTCGGCGACGGTGCTTTCATCGGCAGTAATTCTTGCTTGATTGCTCCGTTGGAAGTCGGTGCAAAAACATACATCGCCGCTGGTTCGGTCATTACCGAAGCTTTACCGAACAACGCTTTGGGGATTGCTCGGGCAAGACAAGCAATTAAAGAGCATTATGTAACTGAATAATTTTACGTAAGCGATTAACGACACCGCTTTTCGTGATATGCAAGAGATTGGCTAATTCTTCGTAAGTTGCATCGGGATTTTCGACACGAACGGTTGCCGTTTCTTGTAACTTGGGACTCAATGTTTGCAGAGTCCCATTTTTTTTCATTTGTTCAATTAACGCAATTTGATTACTCGCCGCTTTGACCTGCTTGGCAATGTTCCCCGCATCGCAGTTCGCCGCACGATTCGCATTGTTACGAATGATGCCCATAATAATCTTATCGCATTTGGTAAAATCAAGATTTTTTTTCATTGACTGCCTTCACAATTTGATCAAGTAATTTCGCCTTAGGACGGACAAACGGTTGATCTAAATTCAAAATACAACTCGGGTCATAATCACAAAGCTTTAAGAAATTACCAACACGGTCCATACGACCGATGTTTTCGGCTTTGTGTGAATCACTGTCGATGACAAATTTCGCCCCCATTGCCGCCATACGTTCAAAGTCGACGGGACGGAAACTAACTTTTTTATTGTTTAATTCCATCGCCGTACCACGAGCAATACAAGCTTTGGCAACTTCGATCACATCGACACGGAAGTAACGATTCGGGTGCGAAAGAATATCGATGTTGTTTTTTTCAATCACATTAACGACTGCTTTGGTGTTTTTGCGAATCAAACTTTTAGGTGTCCAGTTAATTCCCATTTGACGCAAAGCAAACCAAAACATATTAGGAATGTAGTAAGTAAATAACTGCCAAAACTTTTTCGGTTGCACCGAAACGTGAATCCCGCAAACTAAATAATCGTAGAGTTTACGTTCTTCGCTGGAAACATCAATGTCGCCGTCCATACCGACAACATTACACTCAATGCCGTAATAAGCTTTGATGTCATAAGCTTGTCCCGAACGCAAGACCTGTGCTTTTGCCATTAAAGCGTTTTCTTTGCGTTTCTTTTTGTTACGGGGACGATAATGAGCATGGTCGGTAATCCCAATTTCAAACAAACCACGCTTTTTGGCTGCGGCAATATTTTCATCAATCGTGTTCAATCCATCACTGTCTAACGTGTGCGTATGATAATCGCCATAAACTTTCATGATGTTTATTATAGCAAACACACGGCGTCGGGTCAATCAATAACAAATTTGCAACGTAGTTCATAAAATGCAGTTATGCAAACTATCAATGGATTTATCAATTTTAACTATGCCAAACCACAAGGCAAAGCCATCTTAAACAAAATGAATAGCTGTCTAGGAACAAACAATGACAAGCAGGGACTTTTCGTACATAAGCGTACATACCTTGGCAATCGCCCATTGAGTTACACTTGCCGTGGCGAAACCTACACCATTGTTTACGACGGCAAAATTTACGACACCGACAAGCTCCGCCACAAATTGAGCCAACAAAAAATTCGTCTTCGCTCCACGACGGACGAAGAACTGATTGTCAAATTGTTTGCTTTGGAAGGGGCAAAATGTCTTCGCCAGCTAAATGGCAACTTTGCTTTTGTTATCTACACCCACAAAACAAACCAACTCTTTTTAGCTCGTGATCCGCTCGGGATTAAACCACTGTTTTATGTTGTCCAAAATAACCAACTTGCTTTTGCTGGCAAAATTAAAGCACTCTTTGCTCACCCGACAATTTTGCCCTGCGTCAATGTCGACGGACTGCGGGAACTGTTCGGGGTTTGCCCTGCCCGTACACCCGGCAAAACGGTTTACAAAGCAATTCGGGAAATTAAACCCGGCGAATATGCGTGCTGGCAAAATGGCAAGTTAACCACCAAAACTTACTTTACTTTTAACAGCCACCCCCACCATGACGACACCGCAACCACCATTAAAAAGTTACGTACCATGCTGACCAAAAGCGTGCAACAGCAAGCCACAACCAACCAACGACTCGGCTTAATGTTAAGCGGTGGTTTGGATTCCAGCACGATTACCGCACTCACGCCAAGCAAGCATGAAAACTTAAAAACTTTTTCGGTCGACTACGTTGGCAATGCCGAAAACTTCAAACCCACCGACTTTTCGCCCAGTCGTGATAATTACTACATCGACTTAGTCGCTCAACAGTACCACACCGCCCACACTTACCACGTCTTGAACTCTAACAACCTTTGCTACGCCTTACACGAAGCTTTGGTGGCTCGGGACTATCCGTCCATGGCAGATATTGACAGCTCGCTCCTGCTGTTTTGCCAAGCGTTAAAGCAAGACGTTGATGTTTGTTTAAGCGGTGAGTTTGCCGACGAAATCTTTTGTGGCTACCCGTGGTTTTACCGCCCAGATACCGCCCAAGCCACCACTTTTCCTTGGGCAATCAATTTAGCGGTACGAGAAAATACCATTGCTAAACGTTTACGTAACGTCTTAAAAATCAAAGACTTTGTCGCCCAGTCCTTTGCCGATGCCGTCGCCGAAGTACCACTCTCACCGCTAGATAGTCCTGCCGACCGCCAAATGAAAACGTATAGTCATCTCACAATGCGATGGTTCGGTTTGAACTTACTGGAACGGGGCGAACGTATGGCAGCACGCTATGGCTTAGATATTCGCATGCCGTTTACCGACTTGAAATTAGTCGAGTACGTCTACAACATTCCGTGGACAATGAAGAACTATGGCAACCAAGAAAAAGGGATTTTACGCAGTGCGGTCAGCGACTTATTGCCACAGCAAGTGATTACTCGCAAAAAATGTCCTTATCCAAAAACCGTTGACCCGATTTATACCGCACTCATCGAACAACGTATCCGTGGTTTGCTTGCCGACGAAGAACACCCCGTTTGGCAAATTGTCGACATCGACTACGTGCGTCAAGTCTTGCAAGACACTAATCCACAAACTACTCGTCCGTGGTTCGGTCAACTGATGCAACGTCCACAATACCTAGCATTCATTTACCAAATCGCCATCTGGTTGGTTGAATATCAAATTAAGTTAGAACTACCTAACTGATAATAAGTTTTTTCCATCTCGACAAAACCGTCTTCGTCAAATAGTTTTGAATTTAAGAAAATCGACGCATAAACACGGTTTACCTCGGGTGTAATTGCTTCGTACTGCTCGTCGTTCAAAGTTACGCCATTATAGTGAACAAAATCCAACGTTTTCCAAATTTGCCATTCAATGTATGCTCCGCCGTTAATATTATCAACACCTGCGGTTTCGGTATAGCCAACAGCTCCCCACGTATAACCTGTCAAATAAGCTACGCCGACGGATTGATGGTCGTCAAAAATACTACGGCCGTAAGTCATTTGTTTGTCCGTCTTGATACCAAATAAACTACAAATGGTTGGATAAATATCCATGGTCGAAGTAAAACGATTCAAGGTGATACCGCATTCGGCAGGTGTGGCTTGTACGGCATTTTCTGCTTGTGTGGTAATTGTTCCCGTGGTTGGATTAACAGCTTTGGCACGGGGATTGTACACAATCAAAGGCGAACGGTTACCCGCTAACTTGCGTGGGTCTTCGCTTTCGGGTTTCAAGAAATCAGGGGTCGTATAATAATAATGGTCGCCAAACATCACAATCGCAGTGGTTTCAATAAGTTTCTTGCCCGCATGCAATTCGTCGTCGGTATTTTTCAAATAATCAAGCAAAGCACCAAAACCTAAGTCAAAACTATACGTACCAACAAGATAGTTTTTAGCTCGCATTACAATGTTTTCATTGTTTGAATTTAAGACAGGATATAACTTAACTAACTCTGCCCAGATTTCGGGGTCTTCGATGTAAGCAAACTCGTCGGGATAGTAGCGAGGGAAATCAAAACGTTTTGGGCCAACCGCATGCGTTGAACCGCTGATAACATAACTGTAAAATTTTTGGTCAGCTGGGGCTAAACGTTCCAAATTATTTTTGAATAACAATTCATCGGGGTTCAAAGCACAGTGTTGCCAATAATATTCTTCCGCATACGTGTAATCGTTGAAGCTGTCAAAACCGAGATTGTCTTCAAAAATTCCGTAACGGTTATAGCAATTACCATGCCAATTATGATAAGCACCTGTAACGTAACCACTACGACTGAAAATGTTTGCCAAAGAATGTGGCGTAGCAACGTCGCCGTAATTGTTCCAATATTCTTTCCCCATCGGGTGCGTACCAGTTTGACTAATGTAGTCGGTAAAGCAGGTTCGTTCAATACTGTAATAGCCGTTAACTTCAATGCAACTTTCCGCCAAGAATTGATATAAATTTGGCATTGTAATCGGGTTAATTGCTTGACGTTCAAAAGTTTCCATTAAGACGGTAATTAAATTGTAACCATCACCCAAGACTTCGCTTTCGTCCAAAGCAAATGTGTTCGCCTCAAATTCGGGATTGACCGTAACGTCCATCACGTCAAGCGTATCCACTTTGCCACCCATTAACGATAACAGATTGTCGAGATAGTAGCTGTAACTGCCAAACGTTTGTAAATTGATGGTACGGTTACTAAATGTATCGTAAATAAACTTGTGGTTCTTTAAGTTAGCCACATGTTCTTGTTGATAGTTTGGCAACCCCGAATAAGCGACTGTGTAACTAAAAAAACTAACAAAAGCTAAAATTCCGCACAAGATACTGCGAGAGCGGAATTGATATTTATAATCTTTGGGGGTACGACAATACCACATAATTAAAACTAACGCCGTAATGTAGCCAAACAACAACAAAATAATCGGGATTAAGAACATTAAATTCAAGACGACCGAACCTGCATTAGCAAACGCTGTCGTAATTGTCTTTAAGGTTTCCAAAGAAAAAATTTCGTTACAGGTTTGGTAGGCGGTAATATTTGAAATGGTGGTAAACAACTGCCAACCGACCAACAACGAGCAAATCACGGTTTGTAGCCACTTACGTGAAACCAGAGCTACCAACGTCGCAATGATTAACACAATCGTTAAGCTAAAAATATAACCCTTAGGGAAGGAAAAATTCATGAAGCTAAACATGAAAATTTCCAGCAAAATACTCACCACGACATACAAAGCGGGGATATACAAAAAGCTTATCCGCTTATAAAAAGGCAAATCACTCGCATCATTCAGTTTGAGTTTCACTGCATTGATTATAGTATTTTTAACGGTTTTTTGTCAACTTACAGCCATTTTATTTTGTGTAGCCCTGTGGATTTTGCGTGTAAAATCGCCACAAATCACGTGCCATAGCGTCCAAGTCATATTGTGCCTGCCAAGCCAAATCTTGTTCCGCACGGCGTGGGTCAGCATAACACTCGGCAATATCGCCCGCACGACGGGGTTTGATTTGGTAAGGAATTTTACGGTTTGATGCCCGTTCAAACGCATGCAAAACATCTAACACGCTGTAACCACGTCCCGTGCCTAAGTTATAAGTAAAGACACCGCTTTGTTGAACTTTGGCAATCGCTTGCAAATGCCCTTGTGCTAAATCGCAGACGTGAATGTAATCACGGACACCCGTCCCGTCCGCAGTTGGATAATCATCACCAAAGACTTGTAAGTACGGCAACTTGCCCGTCAAAACTTGTGCGATGTAAGGTGTTAAATTGTTTGGAATACCTTGCGGGTTTTCACCAATCAACCCCGACGGGTGAGCCCCCACGGGATTAAAGTAACGCAAAATTACCGCCGTCCAACTTTGGTCGGCATGACAAATATCACGTAAAATATTTTCAATCATGAGCTTGGTTGCCCCGTATGGATTTGTTGTCCGCAACGCACAATCTTCGGTTAAGGGTAATTGTTCAGGGTCGCCATAAACGGTCGCACTTGATGAGAACACAATTTTTTTACACTCGTGTTTCGCCATCACCGCCAACAAAGACAACGTGCCGTTGATGTTGTTTTCGTAATAACGCAACGGTTGAGCCACACTTTCGCCCACCGCTTTCAAAGCGGCAAAGTGAATCACCCAATCAATGTGGTGTTTAGTAAAGATTTCATCTAACTGTGTACGGTTACGCAAATCGGCATGATACCACGGGAAAGTTTGTCCCGTAATTTGACAAACACGTTCCAAGCTAATCGGCGAGCTGTTCACAAAATTATCCACAACAACGATGTCATAACCTTGTTCAAGTAAGGCGACACAAGTATGACTGCCGATGTAACCCGCACCGCCCGTAACCAAGACGGTCGTTTTTTGGGTATTTTTATTTGCGGTTTCCATTACTATTAGTTTAATCGGCGACACGAAAACTGGCAACCAATATCACGCCGTCAAAGTACAATACCAAGCAACCAAAGTTGCACCCAATAAGCCCCCACCCACAATGTCGGTAAACCAATGATAACCACTCAACAAGCGAGCCACAACACCCAGCACCCAACAGACAACACCTGCCACGGTAACCAAACGTACCCAAATTTTATTGGTGGTACTACGAGCAAACACCAACACGAGCAACGGACACAAAGTTGTTAACATTAAAACATGCGACGACGGATAGGAAACTTCGGCAATACCATTAACCAAAAATGGACGGTAGTTAAGCGGTAAAAATTCAAACAACGCATAACAACCAGCTAACGCTACCAACGTCAAATAAAAATACCACCAATGGCGTGGCAACAGCCGCAACTTACGAACTCGGCAAAAATGAATTATTTGCCAAAACAAAATGACACCCAAAGCAACAAAACTGGCACCAAGTACAATGTGCGAAATAACATGCCAAACCGACTGCACCCCAACGATATCACGCCACCAAAAGTTAACCGTAGCCCAACCGATACTTTGCGTACCGTCTTTTTGCACATCAACAAACTTTACCGTCAAAGTAAAGACAAGAAAAAAGACGGTCAATGCTGTTGCCACAGAACACCATATCCACCGCCTTTTTTGTTGCATAGTTTTATTTTGCCTCAGGTGCGTCGGTTTGATACTCGTTGGCAGTTACATTTTCCACAACACCGGCACGACGTTTTTTGATAACATGAGTAACAATTTTAGCCACCAAGACCAAGACGATTAAAATTAAGAACACAACTAACAAGATGTCGGTAATTTGTGGGAAGACTTGACAAACGAAAGTTACGATTACACCACAAAGAGCATTTCCCGCAATGACAGCAACGCACGTTACCCAGAAATTCAAACCTAATAAAACAGCAAAACAAGTACCCGTCCAAACCCCAGTGCCAGGCACAGGGAAAGCTACGAACAAGAAGATGGCAATAATTTTCAACCATAATTTACGTGCCGAAGTTTTGTTTTGGTTTTCGGCGTTAATTTTATCCGAACGTTTAGCAACGTCGCCAACGATAAAGTCAACAATGGTTTTGAAAAACTTTTTTGTTTTCAACCAGTTATAAATTGGACGGAACAACAAAGCAATTATCGGTACAACTAAACAACTGCCCAGTAACGCCCAAGCAAAAGCTTGCCAAGTGTTTAGAGCCGCATCACCCCACATCGGGCTAACCCCCAACGGAATCGCACCTTTCAATTCAATCAATGGCAACATCGCCACAAAGATAGTTGCTAAAATTGAATTACTCCCAAAAATTGCAGTTAAAATTTTATCCATCTTGTTTTCTTATGACTCCTTTTTATCTTCGATAATCGCCCCGAACCGACGATCACGACTTTGGTATTCTAACAAAGCATCATACAAGTCTTGTTTGCTAAACGCTGGCCAATGGACTTTGGGGAAATATAATTCCGCATACGAAACTTGCCATAACATAAAATTGCTCAAACGTTGTTCACCACTGGTACGGACAACAAAATCCAAAAGTGGTTGTTCCGCTGTGTACAAATATTTTTGAATTGTCGCTCGGTCAACATTCGGTGCTAAACCATCGGCTAACATCAAATTGACAGCACGAACTAATTCGTCTTGTCCGCTGTAATTGATACCCAAGTTCAAAATGAATTGTGTTTCATTTTTTGTCGCTTCAATCACAGCTTCGGCATTTTTCACCAACTCGGCAGGAAACTTTGTGTAGTCGCCCATAATGTTCAAACGGACGTGTGGATATTTTTTGACAAAGTCATTAACTTTCAAATATTTGGTAAAGTACTTAAACAAGTAATCAAGTTCGGCTTGTGGACGATTCCAATTCTCAGTCGAAAACGCATAGATACTAACAATCGGAATCCCGTGCGTGTAGAAACATTCTTTAATGACAACATCTAAATTTTTAACACCTTGTTCATGTCCTTTGGTGCGTGGCCAACCACGTTCTTGTGCCCAACGCCCGTTTCCGTCAATGATAAAACCAATGTGTTGTGGCAACTTTTTAAGTTCTGTCGTCATTGTTTGCTCTCCTTGTGTCTTTTGTGGTTTCAAGTCGGGACAATATGTTACGACTCCGTTTTGAGCAATAATGCTTTTCGCCAAAGCCATACCCATCTCGTATTGCGTAGTTGTAATATAGTTATGCTTCAACAAGTAATCGGCATAATAATATTCCCGTCGACTTTGTGCAGCACCACTCACCGCACTATCGCTACGAAATAATACCACAAAAACAGTTTTAATGACAATCAATATATCACGCCAAAACGTGATTTTCTTTTGATAAGTTAAATGTTTGTCAATGACACTTTCCCAACTTGCCGAACTACGACCACCCGAAACTTGTGCTAAGCCAGTTAGCCCCGGACGTACACGATAAACTTGCAACTGTTCTTCCGTCCAAAAAATAACATCTTTAACCAAGACAGGACGTGGGCCAACAAAACTCATTTCCCCACGCAAGATGTTTACCAACTGTGGTAATTCATCTAAGCTAAAACGACGCAAGAACTTACCAAACTGCGTAATGCGGACACCATCGGGCAAAAGATTTCCATGTCGATCTGTTTTTTCCGTCATCGTACGGAACTTATAAATTTTGAAAACTTTTCCCGCACGTCCCGGACGTACTTGCACAAAAAAGACTTTTCCACGAATAAAAATTATTGAACAACAAACTAAAACTAAAAACAAAGGAAATAGAACTACCATTAAAAACAAGGCAAAAAAAACATCAAGCGGACGCTTCACAAAACGTTCGTAAAATGTTTGTTGACTTGCCTGATACTGCATCAATCTATTATATATGATAGACTTTTCTTCGACAAACTGTTACTGTAAAAGTTTATTTTTGTGCCACCAACTCGACATATTTTTTCACGATGGGGTCGGTTTCATCAGTAATTTCGGTATCATAAGTTAATGGCACACCGTAAGTTTGTTCGTAACAATTTCGCCATGCGGTAAAATTAGCGTCCATCATGTATTCAATGTTGGCACGGTTATCTAAATCAGCACGGGGATAAATCGGTGGCAAAATATGGACAGTATAATCGCCGAAGTTAGTGCGTCCTTGTTCATCAAAACGAGCTTCCTTATCTTTAATCGTAATAAACAAAGGCACAACCGGACAATTATTTTTGACGGCATAATGGAACGTGCCGTTTTTTAGCGGGCGTGGTTTTTTGTATTCAAACCAGAGTGCTTGTTCGGGATAAATCAAAACTGGTTTACCCTGACGCAAAAAGTAGGTTAACGCTTGATTAAACTTACGCATCATGGCTAGGTTCAATTTGCTCGAAATTGGCAGGTAACCAGTATTACGAGCAATGTCGCCCAAAATACCTTTCCAGTTGTTAAAGTCCGCCGCCACAAACTTAAAATCGTAACCGATTGCTTCACGCACAGCAAAAGAATCCACCTTACTGATGTGATTACAGGTTACGATGTAACCACCTTTAATGCCACGTAAGTTTTCACGACCAACGACTTGCAAATTCGTTAGCCCTCGGTTAATGCGACGACCATAAATTTTCAAAGCCCGCATGTAAAACCAATGCTTGATACGAGCCACGAAGCCACGTTTCAAATAGTCAAAATTTTCATCGACGGGTTCACAGCCGTCAAAGGTATTTTCAACTTCGTCTTCATTAAAGCGTCC
This sequence comes from Clostridia bacterium, assembly GCA_017623705.1. Classification (GTDB taxonomy): domain Bacteria; phylum Bacillota; class Clostridia; order Christensenellales; family UBA1242; genus RGIG8050. The sequence goes on from JAGAOQ010000002.1 coordinate 12,754, forward strand.
AGCTTTTTCTAGTTTTTGCTGAATTTGTAAACTATTTTCAAAATCCTGTTGATTACTTTTTAATATATTAACGTCTAACATAAATTCTAATCGTTCCTAGATACAGGATACATTTTTACGCACGTTTTACCAAACGTTTTTCATTAAATTAGCATAGTACGTTAGTACATTCTTGACAACGACCTTGACCGCATAAAACTTCATTTTGTGTGGTAGTTGTTTCTGCTTTGTCCTCTGCTTTTTTATGATGGACAATTTCAACCGTGTCAAATTTAACGGCACAGTATTCTTTGTCAGCGTTACATTCTTTATTTTCTTTCAAACAACAACATTCGCAGTTGTATTCTGTATTAAAATGTCTTAATTTTTGCATGATTCTTCGATTCATAATTCACCTCTTATTCTTATATTGTATGTCCCTGATCTTGGTTTTGTGTCTGGTTATTTTTCAAACCGTGCGTGTTATCAATTTGTAACATTTTCTTTTTACCCAACATCATTGCACGCATTTTTTCGTAGAACTTAATTTTTTGTTCCAAAATTTTTAATTCGTTCGGTTTCATCTTCATGGCTTTAGTTGCTACGTCTAACTTATCAATAATCGTTTTATGGTCTTGGTAGTATTCGTATTCACGACGTTTAATCCATGCTGTTTGATGTGCTTGTTTTAATTTTGCGAAACGATTCCACCATGGCTTGAATTCTTTACGGTCGTTGATTACGTTCATTAACGGATAATACTGATTTTCAAAAGCAATTTCCATCGTTTGTTTACGCCACAAATCAGCATTTTGTTCCAAACTATATTCTATGTTGCGTTTGTCAATACCTAACCCACTCATAATGCGGACAACTTCGCTACGGAAGAACTTATCGTAGTTAAAATCGCCTTTGTGCAAATATGGTGAAGGTTCGTCCCCCATGAGAACATTTGAAACAGGATTTTTTAACATGTACGGAATTTGTGCTGCCACAACTCGTTGTTCGTAATCATTACGCATAACCTTAAAACCAATCCCGTCTTTCACAAAGTAATTGATACTTTCCGGTAAGAACTTGTACCCAGGATTATGTGTTTCAGCTACCGCTTTAACATACTTTTTTAACCAAGCATCGTTGCGAGTATGTTGTGGTAAATATTCTTCCGTATAAACGTCATGCGTTTTTTGTTTTGCATTTTGGTAATTCAAACTCCAAACCACTTGATTAACTGCTGCTTGGTCAGGAAAGATTTTGTACAACTTCGCACATAACATACCTTGTTCTTGCGACGCTTTTAGTTCTTTTGTTTTTTCCATTGCTTCCCTCTTTTTGAAATATTTTAATTTTTCTTCCCATGGCAGGTCTTTCATCGACTCATGATAGTATTTACTGTAATACTTATGTAAATCTGCTAAACCTAATAGTTCCATATCAATAAATTATAAAGGGGGCAAATCAACAAAGTCAATACCCCCACCCTAAAAACTATTAAATTTTTTAAGATTTAGTTTTTTTCCACCGTAGTCGATTGATTGATAAAATCAAGAATCTTATGATTGTAACGAATAATTTGCTGAGATAACTTATCCGCCGCACGTGTTGAGATTTTCATGGTATCGGTAGCTAAACCTAATTCATCAATAATGGATTTGTGTTTTTGGTAATAGTCATATTCTCGACGTTCAAGCCACACTTTACGTAGTGATTTAATACAGTTTTTCAACTCAATCATTCCCAAATTAACTTTGTTATTACTTAAAACTGGTAAATGAATTTTGTTGCAATAATTATTAAATGCTTTTAACATGGTTTTTTTACGCCAGATGTTAGCGTTCTTTTCAAGACCAACTTCGACCGCATGAGCAGGAAGTTTATTTTGTGCGGTTAACATCACCCGCATAACTTCACGAAAATATTCATCACAGTCAATACGATGATTATAATTTGCAAAGCCACGTTTAATAAACAAATCATCTACTTCGGGCTTAATCATCATGTGGCGGATTTTTTCTTTAATGTATCTTGCCATATATTGATTACGGGCAAAATCAAAACTTTTCCCTTTTTCAATATAGGATTGAACGTTCGCTACATTGATTGGTTGTTTATTAAAATTAATTTCATCAACAATCTTGGTAACATAATTCGTCAACCACGGTGTATCATACAAATGGTATGACAAAAATTTAGCATCGTAGCAATCATTTTGTTGTGTAATTTTTTTCTGTTCATTATTAAGATTATCAAGCTCAATAATATCTTCACGAATTTGTTTTTCGTCAGGGAAAATCACAGGCAAAGCTTCATAAATACGATGAAAATCAATTTTTCCATACAAGTCATCAATTTCAAACGCAACATCATGATAAATGTTATCCGCTTGCGAAGGAGCTTTTTTAATTTCCTCAGGTGCTTTCGCTTTAATAAAATTTTTTAATTTTTGCAGTTTTGACATTTACAAAAAATCCTTTACACTAATTTCCTTAAATTTAGATTCCACCATTATCTGGCTTTTTTTCTTTTGTGGACGATTTACTTTTCCATTAGCCATTAACTTACGACAAGTTTGGTTATATTCATTAAGTTTCTTAACTGTATTAAAGTATTCATGCTGACTAATACACATATTATTTGTAATTGTCCCAGCTTCTCGTACCGCATTGGCATGATTACTGAAATAGGTAAACTCACGATACTTTAACCACTTTGCACGGTGCTTTTCACGGAACTCACAACACTCAGCATAACTTTGTTCATCTTGTGGCATTGCTTGTTGTGGATAAAAATATTCATCAAAAGCTCGTTCCATACTTTGCTGACGCCATAGGTTCGCATTAACTTCCAGCGATAATTCTGCTTGATAAGCATCACCACCCAAAACTTGCATATAGCCAATAATTTTATTACGGAAAACTTCATCGTATTCGTACAAACAAGCACGTTTCGTATAAGCACTTGTTTTTTCAGTCATTCCCGTGTTAGCATCAACAATTAACGCCTTGGCTAAACGAGCTTCAAAATCCAGCCGTGCTTGTTGAAATTCGGGCGAAGTCTTTACATATTTCAAAACTTTATCGACACTTAAATTACTATCAGGAGCAAGAAATTTTAATTCTTCCACAATGTAGTTAGCTAACCAGCGGTCGTCAGCAATGTGAATTGGCAAGTTATCCACATTTCGGGCATGAGCAAAAATCTCATCGTCTTTAATTTTTGATTTTAATGTTTGAATACTTTGTTGTTCTTCGTCAGTAATGATTAAACAATCACCTAATTGATTTTCATGAAAAAATTTACAAACATTAGCGACACCTTGTTGTGATAACGGTAATAAACGGTCAAGATTGTTTGTAATTACGTCATATTGTGAATTAGTTTTTGCCACTCGGTTAAACTTAGACAACTTTTTCACATCATTCATATATATAATATATATCGCTTAAACTGCCCACATGTCAATATTTACAGCAAAAAAAAATTAAAAAATTTGTCATTTTTTGTCGTTTCACTACCTTAGCCAAGCAAGTCAAAATTAAATGTGCCTTGCTCTAACAACTGTTTACCCAAACGGAAAATGTCCGTGTTATCAATTACTGCCGAATAATTCTTTTGTTTATGGTCAACCGCATATTTAATGAATAAGTTAACATTAGTTGCCGTATGTCCATCACTGGTATAAAGTTCGTCAGTAAGACTTTCTTTCGTATCACCAAGCTGTAAACCGCCCGTTTCGTGATCAGCAGTAATCATAACTACCGTATCATCACGTCCCGCACAGAATTGATAAACTGCTTCAATCATTTGAGCAAAATACATAACTTCGTGCATCGTACTCTCAAAATTATTGTTATGACTATACTTATCAATATACCCATTTTCAATCATTAAACAAAAACCATTTTCATTATCTAAATATTGCAAAACCTTGGTAATTAACGCCGGATAATCAACCCAATCTGCCCATGAATTTTCTAAAATGTGATTGTAGTTGGATTTCAAGTCGGAATATTGCAAGATGTATTTTGAGTTATGATTTAATTGATTCAAGATTGAAGTGTTGTCAGTTTCGTAAGTATAACCACGTTGTAAAAAACTTAAAAAGTTTTCATCATACACGCCAGCCCTTGCCCCGACAAAAATATCAATCCCACTTTTACATTGGTCTTGTGCCATTTCATCGGCATAAGGCACATAATCACGCCCGTCCGTATGAGCCGAAAAACCAGCAGGAGTTGCCCCACACAAACTATCCGAAGTTAGTATCCCCGTCTTTTTACCCTGCTTAATGGCGATTTCCATTAAATTCTCAATGTCTTGCCCTTGGTGGCGACCAATTTCACCGTTGTTAACTTTTTGTCCCGTCGCCAAGGCCGTTGCCGCTGCCGCACTGTCAGTAATTTCACTATCCTTGGAATAAGTTGTTACATCGCAAACATAATGGTCTTCAAAAGCAAATTTATCAACACCAAAATATTTTTTCGCATTAGCTAAATGGTTAGGACCAAAACCATCACCAATCATGACAATTACATTTTTAACTTCTTCCTGTGATTGACTAGGAGCTTTTGAACACCCCACCAACCCCATCATGACAACTACCAAACAAGCCAAAACAACAGCAAATTTTTTCTTCACAAGTTTTACCCCATCGTTAGCTTATCCCAAATTGTCTTGCTTAACAATCAAATTTTGAATTATTGAGCTTGACCGCAGACGCTACAAAACTTTGAATCACGATCAATTTCCGCACCACAATGTTTGCAATACATCGTATCTGCTAAACCTTTTTTAATCGACCTAGTTGTTTTCGTAATTGCATCACTTGCAATATCCGCTGTATCATTAACAATGTCAGTTAAGTCTTCTTTGTTTGCTTGTTGAATGTATTTCGCCGACTTAACGTTCATTTTAGCAATCTCTGGTCTAAAACCAAGCAACAAAAATGGTAATGAAATGAAACAACAAGCAATTCCACCGAAAATCATAAATGATTTATCACGTGAAGTATCGAACCAATTATCCTCGCCCATATCAGGCACTTGCGTTCTTAACCCATTTACCAAAATAAACACGCCAACCGCAAGCAACGCAAAGCCAATAACTTTCAAAATTAAAAAATGTATCGGTTTATGATTTTTCATAACGCACCTCTAAAAAAATTTTATGTAAAATTACCCCATTTGTCAAATTATAAAACAAACTGTCATAGTTCGTATTATTTGCTCTTGGCGGAGAGACAGGGATTCGAACCCTGGCCGCCTGTTACAGCGCTACTCCCTTAGCAGGGGAGCCCCTTAACCGCTTGGGTACCTCTCCAAACATTTCCAGTCTAGGCGGTATTTTGTTTTTTGTCAAGTTTTGTGAGCCACCTAAACTGGAATTTCGGCTTATGATAATTTTACCATACTTGGATTAAATTGCGTGTTCGCTGGCACGCCGAGTAAATCACAAACTGTGGCAGCGATGTTGGTTAAACCAAACTCGCCGTCTTGCAACGTTGCGTTGGGTGTGCCAAACGGACAAATTATCAACGGCACTAAATTATTCGTATGTGATGTCTTGGGTTTACCTTGGTCGTCTGCCATTTCTTCGGCGTTGCCGTGGTCTGCGGTAATGATTAAATTCACACCTTCGGCACGACAAACTTCATACAAACGTCCAACGCAAGCGTCCACTGTTTGGCAAGCGGTTACCGTGGCTGCAAAATTACCAGTATGCCCGACCATATCTGGGTTCGGTAAATTACATTTTAAGAAATCATATTCGCCGCTTTGAATCGCTGCAATCATTTTTTCGGTAATTGGTTCAGCTTGCATTTTAGGTGCTTTATCGTACAAGTTGTTCAATTTGTCGCTGGGGATTTCTAACCAAGTTTCTAACTTAGGGTCAAGCGGAGCACTCTTATTGCCATTAAAGAAATAGGTCATGTGTCCAAATTTAACCGTTTCGGTAACCGTGTATTGACGAACGCCATGTTCACACAGCCAAGATGTTAAAGTGTTATTGATGACTGGTGGTTCGCACAAATAGTTTGCTGGCAAATTCATTTCGGCATCATATTGCAAGATACCTGCGAAGTAACAATCTTTAATCAAAGCACGTTGAGCGGTAGAAATGTAATCGCCACAGTCAAACATGCGAGCTGTTTCTACGGCACGGTCGCCACGGTAGTTTAACAACAAGATTGCTTCCCCGTTTTTAATCAACCCGTTCGGGTCAACAATAAACGGTGGAATTTGTTCGTCCGACAAAGTTGGATTAGCTGCATAAAAATCTGCCAACTGTTTTCGCCAGTCCGTTACGACAGGAGCTTTACCTTCGACGCAAACTTCAAAAGCTTTGGTCAGCATTTCGGTTTGAGCTTGGTAGCGGTCCATGAAAATTTGTCCACGTCCGCCAACAACTGCAAGGTTAGGAACTTGTGCCAAGAACTCTGTCGCTGAACGAGGACTAACATCACGACCGTCGGTAATCGCAATTACGCTAAACGGCAAGTTCTGTTTTTCGCATTGTGCAATGACTTGGAACAAGTGTTCAATGTTACTGTGAACACGTCCGTTACTACACAAAATAATAATATTCAATTTAGGATAACTGCTGATTTTTTGCCAAACAGCTGATGTAAAAATTTTGCCCGTCGCAAACGCATCGTTCAAAAGCGATAACCCTTGCTTAATGGTTACGCCAGCCCCCATTGCGTTATGTCCCACTTCGCTGTTGCCAGCATCTTTGGCACTGTCCAAACCAACTTCATGACCGCTGGCACGAATGAGCGTATGCAAATGTTGGTCTTGTGCATGGCTTAAATTTGGCATACCCGCAGTAACAACTGCATTGCCAGTAGTTTTTGCGTTGTAACCTAAACCGTCCATCACGCACAAAACAGTACGCTTGAATTGCTTATTTGTCATAGTTCACCACCCCATAAAATGAATTGATATTCAAAGCCGAACCAACAAAGAAAATTCCGTCAATATCACTTTGAGCCATATAACTTTTAACGTTAGCTGGCGTAACTTGTCCGCCGTAGATAACTGGCAAGCTGGCATCGAGCGGATTATTTTTCAAATCGACTAAACATTCACGGATATGTTTAGCGACCATATTGACGTAATCGGGTGTCGGCAAGATGCCACGTTGTTGCACCCAAATTGGTCGGTAACAAACAACAATGTCGTTAATGTTGGACACACCCACCAAAGCACCTTGGATTTGGCGTTTCAAAACTTCCAAAGTTAAATTGTTTTGGTTTTCGTTCCAGCTTTCGCCCACACACAAAACTGGTGTAATACCGTACTTTTGCAACAGCTTGATTTTTTTGTTAACGACTTCGTCTAATTCAAAACTTTGCCGCCATGTGCCGTCGCCAACAATACAGTACTTCACTCCGTACTCTTTTAACAACTGCACACTCAATTCACCCATACGTCCACCGAACTCGATTTCACTCACGTCTTGTGCCCCGAGTTGTAATGGCTTTGGCATTTTCAAACGAGCGATTTCATAGTAACACGCTGCCGGAGCTAAAATTACTTCGGTCTTGTTGGTTAGTTCTAAACCACGTTTATAGACTTGTTGAAAGAACTCTAACACTTCTTTTGGTGTCTTGTTTGATTTCCATGTCGCAAAAAATAATGGTCTACGCATTTGTTTGTTCTCCTTTTTTAATTAAACACGCAATTCCCGGTAAGGTTGTACCTTCGACAAATTCCAAAGCTGCACCGCCTCCCGTCGAAACATGCGTGAACTTAAAGTCTTTTACCGCCGCTGCCGTATCGCCACCACCAACCACACTCACAGCATCGGTGTCTTGAATTATTTGAGCCACCGCACGAGTACCACGAGCATTCTGCGGGTCGACATCAAACTGCCCCAAAGGTCCGTTCCAAAAAATCGTACGACTGCTTTGAATAATTGGTTGCCACTTAGCGACTGTTTCCGCCGAAATATCCAAACCTTGGTCAGGGGCAACATGAATCGTCGCACGGTGTGCCATGCCATCAGCTTGCCAATCTTGGGCAATCTTACCACCAACCAAAACATAGTCAGCTACGTCCGCCAACTTCAAAGCTAACGGCATTTTATCGCTCGCTTTTTTCCCGCCGATAATTACCGTGAAAGGTCGTTGTTGATTGTGTGTAATTTGACTTAAATAAGTAATCTCACGTTCCATCAACAAACCCGCATAAGCAGGTAAATAATCGGCAACGCCAACGGTACTGGCATGAGCACGGTGAGCTGCACCAAACGCATCGTTCACAAATACATCGCCGAGCAACGACAGTTGTTTCGCAAAAGCTGGGTCATTGTCGGTTTCCGCCTTGGTAAAGCGAGTATTTTCAACTAACAAAACAGAACCGTTGGGCAAAGCGTTAATTTGTTCAACCACCGCATCGCCAACGGTGAACGGAGCAAATTGCACCGTAACATTCGGCAACAACTTTTTCAAATGTTCATAGACAGGACGCAACGAAAACTTCGGGTCAGGTTTACCTTCGGGGCGACCAAAGTGGCTACACAAAACAACTTTGGCACCACGTTCCAAACAGTAGCGGACAGTCGGTAAACTATCTTGCATGCGTTTGTCATCGCTAATTGTCCCGTCCACAGCGAACGGCACATTGTAGTCAACACGCATCAAAACACGTGTCCCTGCTTTAATGGGAGCATCAACCAATTTCGCAAAATTCATCTTTTCCATGTATCATCATTATAATACGCAGAAATTAACTTGCCAAACAAAACACTCGGTTATTACTTTTCAAGTCCACAGTAGCCCGTGATAATTAAACGATCACGAATGGTACGACATGGCATGGCTTGACCGATGACCGATTTGGTTAGCTTATTTTTTTTTTTATAATCCTGAACACGATCTTTTAATTCGTCGATGTGCATTTGCATTTCGGCATTATTGTAACGGCTACGTTCAGCTTCGTGAATGCGTACGTCCAAAGTTTGCAAACAACGTACCGCTTCACTGGCACGAGTTTTTTCAACCGCATCTTTGGCACTTGTAAAACCAGCAGTTTGGTCAACAACAGGCACTTGGTCGCTGTTGCAATCTTCGATAACTTGCAAAGTGTGTGCTTTGGTTTTTTCGTTGAATTTAGAATAAACCAAAGTTGGCAGACTTATATCACGGCCACGTTTGAAAATTTGGATAAAGTCATACTTGCCTGAATCTTCGATGTAACCAACAGTATTGGGCAAACCTTCCAAAGCGGTGTCATGGTCGACCTTTGCGACATGACGGCAGAAACCCAAAGTTTCAATTTGCCCTTCGCAACGTTCAATTTGCGACATTTTACTTTCAAAATAAGGCACAGCAAAAGCACGTACACCCACGGTATAACCAGCTTCAATAAATTTTGTAATTGCATCATCGACCACACGGTTGTTTTTCAAAGTTTGGTGCAAAATGATATTGTAGCGGTTTTCGGTAAAGTACTTAATCACATCAGCAGTAATTCCCAAACCTAATTGGTCAGTCGCTGTAACATAATGGTCGGGGTGATTACGTTTAATTTTATCGACATCAGGGTGAAAGCCACGAAAGAAATCATTGTCGATTTGGATAAACTCACGTTTTGGTGATAACTGGCAAGAATAGTTAATCAAGGCAGTTTTCCCCGAACCAGATTGTCCACCGACAACAATTACCAACGGATTTTTGGAAGGCACTAAATCCTTTGCCATAACGCTAATTACGTTCTTGGTAATTTGTTTAATTTGCTCATCAGTTAAATGATATAAATTTCTTACTTCGTTTTTAATTTCTTCGTGTGTCATTATTTTTTATCTCCATTGACCATTGGTCCATAAACATTGATAATTTTGTCAATAACTGCAAAATTAAAGTTATTCATTTCTTTTTCGTCTTCAAGTAAAATCATTAAAGTTTCGTTTGATTTATCGTAGCCATTTTGTCCGTAACGACCAATCATCGCATTCATAACTTCTCTGGCAACTTCAATTTTTGTATTATCGTTCATTTGTTTACTCCTAAACATTAGGATACCACATTTACTACCAATTTACAACACTAAAAAACACGGCGGTGTGCCGTGCTTTTAAGACTGTTCGTTAAGTCAATTAAATTTGTGGTGCAACTTGAACACCAACACCCATTGATGAACAAACGGTGATACGTTTTAAGTAAGTACCTTTCGCTGCACTTGGTTTTGCTTTCACGATAGCGTCTAATAAAACGATATAGTTTTCTTGCAATTTTTGTACGCCGAAAGACATTTTACCAATAATACAGTGGATAATGTTAGTTTTATCTAAACGATATTCAACTTTACCACCTTTCGCATCGGTAACAGCTTTTTTAACGTCCATGGTAACTGTACCACTCTTTGGATTTGGCATTAAGCCCTTTGGACCCAAAATACGAGCAATACGACCAACCAACCCCATCATATCAGGAGTGGTGATACAAACGTCGAAACCTAACCAACCGCCAGTAATTTTTGCAATCATGTCTTCGGCACCGACGAAGTCTGCACCAGCTTTTTCCGCTTCGGTTGCTTTATCGCCTTTTGCCAAGACTAAGATTTTTTGACTGCGACCTGTACCGTGTGGCAAAACAACTGTCCCACGAACTTGTTGGTCTGCTTGTTTACCGTCAACGCCCAAGTTGATGTGAACTTCGATTGTTTCATCGAACTTAACACGTTTGGTTTTTTCAACCAAAGCCAAAGCTTCTGCGATTGGCAAAGCACTGGTGTTTTTGGTTTCTTCAAAAACTTTGTTGTAACTCTTACTGTGTTTCATCGTCTTACTCCTCTACCGTAACGCCCATACTGCGCGCACTACCTTTTACCAAGCGTTCTGCTGCTTCGATAGAAGCTGCGTTCAAATCGGGCATTTTTTGCTCTGCGATTTTACGAACTTGTTCCTTGGTAAGTTTTCCTACTTTTTCTGTGTTAGGACGTTTGCTGCCACTGGTTAAGCCCAAAGCTTGTTTAATCAAGACTGCGGCTGGTGGAGTTTTCAAGACGAAGTCAAACGAGCGGTCGCCATAAATGGTTACGACCACAGGAATAACAAGTCCTTTGTCCTTTGCGGTAGCGTCGTTAAATTGTTTAACGAAGCCCGGCAAGTTAATGCCGTGTGGGCCTAAAACTGTACCCACGGGTGGTGCTGGTGTTGCTGCACCGGCTTGCAGTTGCAATTTGACAACTGCTTTGACTGGTTTGTCTGCCATGATTTTATTTTTCCTTTTAAGTGGTACCAACGACTGCGTAATCTTTCACTACACATCTCCCACGTGAATAGCACTATTATAGTTGTTTTTTTAATATTTGTAAAGAGCTTTACACAAAATAGAACTAAATGCGGAAAGTTGGTAAGTTATTTTTAGGTTGTTGCTTAATATTAAGTACCATCGTTTTTGGTGCATGGACAATCCCCACCGCAGGTTCACCAACCGTGCTAACATTAGACTTTGGAGCTAACCAAGTCGTACTCACGGAAAACATTTTGCAAGGCGGTTGGTACAACTACGAAGACCGCCTCAATTTAACGCACGGCAAGAACTTATTTTCCCGAGCCACTGCCATGCGGGAAGAAGATACTTTTGCTGGAACTTTCCCCGACATCGTGCAGTTTCTGGACCGTATTGCACCGCAATACGAAATCAAACCGTTTAACGGACAAATTACTTTCCGCCCCCATGCGACGCCCCGTTTTACCGTCGGGCAACAAAAAGCTGGACGCATGATTGACCGTGAGCGATTATACGCCGACATTATCACGGCTTTGAAAGGCAACCAATATCCCGTTGTGCAAGTCCACTACCAAACAATCAACCCGACACCAGCTGACGAAATCATCAAAGCAATTCAACAACGGGCAAAGTTTAGTACCACTTGCACGGACAACCCCGACCGAGAACGCAACATTGCTTTGGCACTCGGCAAGTTTAACGGGTTGCGGGTAAACGCTGGCGAGCAAGTTTCGTTCAACCAAATTGTCGGCAAACGCACGGCGGAGCAAGGTTTTCGGGAAGCAAAAATTATTGTGAACGGCGAATACGTTGACGGTATCGGGGGCGGAGTTTGTCAAGTTAGTACGACAATTTTTAACGCCGTTGTCCAAGCTGGTTTGCAGGTTACCGAATCGCACCACCACAGCTTGCGTTCGTCTTACGTGCCGTTAGGTCATGACGCCATGGTTTCCAGCAATGCCGACTTACGCTTCGTCAATAACACGGGAGCACCCGTCTACTTTGAAACCAGTTTCCAAAATCACCGTTTAACGGTAACCATCTACGGACGAGATAAAGGCCCAAAAATTACTTACCGTTTAGACACCGACATTGTGAAAACGCTCACCCCCAAAGACCAATACGAAAAGACTTTACCCCAAAGCACAATCCAAGACTACAACCAACACCCCACTGCTTACGACCGAGTACTCACCAAAAGCGGACAAGCTGGGCACGTTGTGAATACGTATTTAGAAACTTACCAAGGCAACCGCCGACTTTCCCGTAAACTGTTACGACGCAACACTTACCAAGCAACACCGAACATTTATACATTGCAAAAG
>JAGAOQ010000003.1 GCA_017623705.1 Clostridia bacterium
CCTTCCAAGATTGAAATCGAAGACATAAAAAAAGGTTCGCTTTCAATCAAAATTGATTTACTAACGAACCTATTTTTTTTTGATTTTTACTGACAAACCTATTGCAAACTAACACAAATGAAATTTTGTTGTAGATTTGCCAATCCTTTGTCAGTACTTCTTGGTGGCCTATGAGTATTATTATACTCACATTTCTATGGAATATCGTCAATCAATTTTTAATTGAACTAATCAAGTTTAGTCGGCCGGCCGTTTCAAAAACATGCGTATCAGTGTCGGGTGCGGTTGGCAATGAAACGCTGTTGCCTTTTTTGGTAACGTCAATTTTCCAAATTTTGCCGCCGACTTCGTAAGACACAACCGCCGATGCAGGGTCCATGTTTTAATCGTATTTTGTAAATCACTTACCGCATCGTTCAATTTTTCGTTCTCTTGTGTTAAGTCTCGGTTGTCGTGGTCTAAGGTTACGTTCGACAAACCGAAACTGACCGCAAACAATGTCGAGATTGACGAAATGCAAATCGCCAAGAACATTAAAATAATACGGAAAATTTTATTATTCATTTGTTTTTCTCCTTTTTCTCATAATTCCACGGTTAATATGTAGAACTACTACTAAACGTATAATAAAAAAATCAACCGATTTTTATGAAGATTCAAAAAAAGACTTTTACCACCATGATAAAAGTCTTAAAAATATTTTTTTGTAAATGTCTTAACGTAAATTTAATTGTTTTTTCAATTCACGGAAAGCGTTAAGGTCGGTTTTTTCCAAGTAGTCTAACATACGTTTACGTTTACCTAATAATAAGGTCAAACCACGACGGCTGTGTTTGTCTTGTTTGTGAACTTTCAAGTGTTCAGTCAAATCGGCAATGTGTTTTGATAACAATGCAATTTGCACAGCTGGACTACCTGTATCCCCTTCCTTTTTACCAAATTTTTTTACGATTTCTGCAATTTCGTTTTGTGTCATTTTCTGTGACATTCTCCTTTTAGATTAAAGCCGTGTAAAAATATTTCAATCTAAACACCGCAATAATAACAAATTATAGCAAATTTTACTCAATAAAGTCAACGATTACTTTTTTGAAAAATTTTTGAAACGATCACGCCAAAAGTGTGTTTGCTTTGTTTTTTCTTCAACAACTGGTTCTGGTTGCTTGATGTCTTCGGGTTGCATTTCGTTAATACCTTGGCGAATTTCCGCTTGATTTGGTGCAAACCCCGACGCAATAATCAAAACTTCAACCGCATCGCCGTACTTTGGATTGATATCCACACTCCATTTGATATTACAATTTTCATGGACAAGATTGCTTGCCATCGTTACGTAGTTAGAAACTTCCGACAATGGTAAACTTTCATCGCCTTTAATACACATAATCAAACGAGTTGCACCACTGATACTTGTTTCAATTAACGGACTGGCAACAGCTTGTTTAATCGCTTCCAAGACACGGTTTTGCCCTTGTGCACGACCAACACCCATGTGAGCCAATCCTGCATTTGTCAACACAACTCTAATATCAGCATAGTCAACGTTAACATAAGTTGGGTGAACAATTACTTCCGACAAACCAATAACGGCTTGACGCAATGCTTCATCAGCCATCTTGAACGCATCAATAAAGCTGGTTTTGATTGAAGAATGTTCAACCAATTTTTGGTTCGGTACAACTACGTAAGCATCAACAAACTTTGCCAAATTTTCAAGACCGATTTCCGCATTTACCATACGGTGGTTACCTTCAAATTTGAACGGTTTAGTTACGACTGCAACAGTTAAAATGCCCATATCTTTCGCAATCGAAGCGACAATCGGTGCTGCACCTGTACCCGTACCGCCACCCATACCTGCGGTAATAAACAACATATCTGCACCATCAATCGCAGCACGAATCTCATCAGCACTTTCTTCGGCAGCTTTTTGACCTATTTCCGGCATCGTACCTGCACCAAAACCGCCAGTAACTTTTTGTCCTAGGCATAATTTATTGGGAGCTAAATTAACTGACAAAGCATTTTTATCGGTATTCATTGCAATAAATTCTACACCAGGCAAGTTAACACCAGCTTCCAACATACGGTTAACGCTATTACAACCACCGCCACCAACACCAACAACTTTAATATTAACAACCGGAGGATTACCAAAAACGTCCTCTAATTGTTTACCAGTTTTCAATTCAACAGCAGTTTCTAATTCGTAACTCATAATATTCTCCCAATTTATTGTAACGATTTTTTATAAAGTTGTAAAACATATTTTTACTATTTAATCTGTTGTTAATTTAATTCTCGATAACAAGCCATCAAACAATGAAATCAACGCATATCCCATAAACGCCATCAAAATAACCATTAAATAGTGAACTTCATTGATTAAATGTACCATGTGGAAAAGCCCTGGGAAGTAAATAATCATAAAGAGTGCCAAGGCGAGCATAACCACATACATTACGCCACGGAATGGATTAAACGGCTTAACCATACGGAACAACATCGCAAATCCAGTCGTCAAAACCGCATAGATAGTCATCGTACTGAAAACTTCTGAATCTTGTAAACTAAAAATACCAAAGAAACGGAATAACAACAAAGCAATTACAAACAACACCGCCACACCTGCCGCCGACAAAGCAGTCTTGATAATATTAAACATAAACCGCCCTTCTATCTGCTGGCTATTCCGTTCGAGTGCCAACATAAATGCAGGGATACCAATTACCAAGCTTTCGAGAATCAATAAGTTTGTCGTATCAAAGAAGTACGTACCACCATTAGAGAAGATACAAACAATCGTCAACATAATTGTCAACAAAGTCTTAAACAAGAATAATGACGAAGATTTTTGCACGTTATTTACAACACGGCGACCTTCAAGAACAACTTTTGGCATGCTGGAAAAATTACTATCCAATAAAACTAATTGCGAAACGTTACGAGCTGCCTCACTACCCGAAGCCATAGCAATTGAACAATCGGCTTCACGTAACGCCAAAATATCATTTACGCCATCGCCTGTCATCGCAACCATGCGACCATTGTTCTTAAACTCTTTAATTAACAATAATTTTTGTTCGGGAGTTACTCGACCAAAAATTGTGTATTCCTTTGCCGCTGTACGAACTTCGTTATTTGACAAGCCATGTAACGAAATATATTTTTCCGAACCTACCACACCAGCACGGCGAGCAACTTCACTAACCGTAATCGGGTTATCACCAGAAATTATACGAATATCAACTCCGTTATCCGCAAACCATTTAATTGTTTGTGGAGCTTCACGGCGAATATTATCTTGCAATGTGATTAAAGCAACTGGCGATACTGCACCCGGCAAGGTATCGTCTTTAATTTCGCCAGCACAACGACCAATTCCCAAAACACGATAACCTTGACTGGCAAAACGAGTAATAACGGTATTTAACTTTTTACCAAGGTCGTTAAAAATAAATTCCGGAGCACCCATAACAAAAGTTCCCAAACCTGCTCCAAAAGTTACCGCCGACATTTTACGTGCCGACGAGAACGGCATAATCTTTTTTGATTTATAAACACATTCTTGACCGAAGTAATCTTTCATTGCCAAGGAAGTTTGGTTATTATCTTCCAAGGCATACAACATTGAAGACATAACTTGTTTGAAGTCAATTTTTTTACCTTCATGTTTAATTGCGATTACATCAACAACTTTCATTGTGCCATCTGTAATTGTACCTGTTTTATCCAAACAAAGTGTATTTACACGAGCCAACATTTCAATACAATAAAGCTCACGAACCCAAGTATTTTCTTTACCCAAGTTAATTACACCAACCATCAAAGCCATGGAAGACAGCAAGAACATACCTGCTGGAATCATACCTAAAATCGCCCCACTGGTTTGCGAAATAATTTTAAGCACGGACGCAGGAACAATATCAGCTACGGTAATAATTTGCATAGCAATCAATACTGCCGATAAAATAATAATAAAGATACCAATAAATTTAATAATTGATTTTAAGGAATTGAATAATTCCGAACGAGGTGCAACGTAACGACTGGCATTATGAGCAACACTTTGAATGTAGTTATCCTTACCGTTTTTGGTAACATGGTATTTACCAGTACCACTAACCACAAAGGAACCTGCCAATAAACGGTCGCCCGGCTTTTTTTGAACAGGGACTGATTCACCTGTTAGCAAGCTTTCATTAACTTCAACTACGCCGTCCAATAAGATACCATCAGATTGAATTTGTCCACCAGCTGACAAAAGCACAAGATCGTCCAAAACCAAATCTTCGGGAAGAATAACTTGTGTATGTCCATCACGTAAGACAGTAACTTTTGAAGATGCGACAATGGTTAATTTTTCAATGGTAAACTTCGCACGCAATTCTTGAAAAATACCAATTCCCATGTTCGCCGCAAAAATCAATAGAAACAACAAACTAGGAATACCGATTTTTGTAATGTTCTCCTGTTCAAGCGTTTCCGCTGAAATACTTGGTTGCAAAACGGTGATAGCATAAATTAAAATACCGCCAATAATCAAAGCTAAAATATTGTAAAAAGTAAAAATGTTAGTTAAAAAAATTGCACCAACCGATTTAGTTGTACCACGTTTCACATAGTTAACTAAACAATCATCAACACGGCTTTTGACTTGTGTTGCCGTTAAGCCCGTTTCCAAATTAGGCGTATAACGCTCGGGGTTCATGGGCGGGTTCTTTTTCCACGTCTTGGCAAACTTACGTTTGTAAGCGTTTACCGCAGCACGACTACGACCAGTAAATGCCGTTGTAGATTCTGATGTCATTCTTGATTCCATCACTTCCATAACAAATATTATAGCGTATTTACTACTTTCTAGCAAATAGTGTTTCCAATTTATTTTGATTATAAATCAACATAATTGGACGTCCATGTGGACATAGTGGTACATTTTTCGTGGCAAAATAATTTTTCATAAATAAGTCGATTTGCGTTGGCGATAACACATGCCCTGCTTTGATGCTTGCCTTACAAGCAGCAGTAGCTACACGATGTTTAACCAACTCACTTAAACTGTCATTCACCACAGCTTTATCATTGAGCAATACCTTCACAAAGTCTTTAACGGGTGCGTTTGCCATCATAGACGGAACTGCTGAAATACGCACCGAGTCATCACCGAACTCATCACAATCAAAACCAAAGCTATTTAACAAAGGTTTTAATTCAATAAATCGCACCAACTCTTTGGGTGTAACTGAAAAAATTAGTGGCGTTAACAACATTTGAGCTTGAACCTCCGCACGGTCAATTTCTTCACGGAAGCGATCGTAATTAATACGTTCCGCCATTGCATGCTGGTCAATAATTAACAAAGAATCAAGTGTACGAATCAATAAATAAGTATCAAAAACTTGACCTAAAATCGTAAACGTATCTTGCGATAAAGCTGTGGTTTGCGTAGCGGAAACTGGTTCAATGAAATTGATATTATTCAAAATATTGGGTGCTGATTTAACAACATCGTTTTGTTTCTGCAAGACATTTAACGATTGTAAAACAACATTACTAGCTTGTGTTTGATTAGGGTTAAAAGAATGACCAACTTGTACCGTCTTGCTTTCTTGCGGTTTAGTCGTAGTTGTTACTTGACTTGGAACGACATTGCTATCGTTGTTAACCGTTTGCGTTGGCTCAACCGTTGGTTGAGTTAATCGAGAAATTTGTGTCAAGAAATACGCTTCCATTGTTTTGGTAATTACCTGACGCACAAAGCTAATAATTACATCACGGTCATCAAAACGAACTTCACGTTTTTGCGGGTGAACGTTAACATCAACACGATTCACAGCAATATCAAAATGCAAAACAAAAACTGGATATTCTTTAATGGGCAAATAATTACCCATCGTTTCATTGACAACTTTGGCAATCAAGCCACCGTCAACAATACGACCATTGATAATCACAACTTGTCGGTCTTTATTCACTTTTGAATAGTTGATGTTTGTCATGTAACCATCTACCGCAATGTTATCATCTTTGTCTTTCACAGCAATCAACTGTTTATCGTCAATATTATAGATTTGATTGATTGCACTAGCCAACCCTTGACCACGATAATCAAGTACTAATTGCTGGTCGACGTAATAACGTAACTGTATTTGCGGATTAGCAAAAACAATCTCATGAATGAGTTGGGTAACGTGGTTTTTTTCAACATTCGGCGAACGCAAAAATTTCTTACGGGCAGGTGTATTGTAAAACAAATTTGCCACACGCACTGTCGTCCCGTTGTTTCCGCTCGTATATTGTTGCTCGTTATCTTGGTTAATTTGTACAGCATATTCTTGACTTGCTGGTTTAGATGTGAATGTTACTTTCGCAACCGACGCAATCGACGCCAAAGCTTCACCACGGAAACCTAAGGACATAATTTGGTCAATGTCTGTGGCAGACTTAATCTTACTGGTGGCATGTGGCATAAAGACTTTTGGCAACTCCGCTTCCGCCACCCCTTCACCATCATCAATCACTACAATTTCATCAATACCACCATTAACAATTTGCACTGTAATGTGTTTGGCTTGTGCATCAAGGGCATTTTCCAAAAGCTCTTTAACAATCGACGCAGGGTTCTCAACAACTTCTCCTGCTGCTAAACGATTATAAATTGCTGGTGGTAATATGTTAATGACTTTCATTTGATTCCCTTTCCTTCATAATTTTTTTAGCGTTTTGAATAATTACATCAGGCAAACCTGACAGCTGTGCGACCTCAGCCCCAAAACTGTTTTGCTCCTCGCCTTTAACAACTTTATGCAAGAAGATAATTTGACCATTGATACTTGAGGTCAAGACCTTATAATTTTGAACTTGCTGGTAATCACGACCTAACTCGATAAGTTCATGGAAGTGTGTAGCACACAAAGTCTTACTACCAATTTGTTCAATGATATAGGTTAGAATTGCTTTTGCCAAGGCATATCCGTCATTCGTTCCCGTACCACGACCAATTTCATCAAGCAATAACAAACTATCTTTGGTAGCGTTATGTACAATGTTCGATACTTCATTCATTTCAACCATAAAGGTTGACTTACCAGTCATCATATCATCACTAGCCCCAATACGAGTAAAGACACGATCTGTCAAAGAAATATTTGCCGAGTTACACGGCACAAACGAACCCAAGTGAGCCATAATAACATTTAAGGCAACAGTTTTCATATAAGTTGATTTACCTGCCATATTTGGTCCAGTAATTAACATGGTTGTGTTTTCACTATCAAGACTGCAATCATTAGCAATAAATTCATTGGTTGCCAAAACACTTTCCAAAACCGGGTGTCGTGCTGATTCTAACTGCAAAACACCATCACAATTCATGGTTGGACGAACCCATTGATTCTTGTAAGCCAAGTAAGCTAGATTAGCCAAAACATCAAGATTAGCAACTGCTAATGCGTCTTGTTGAATAGCAGGAATATGTTGTTGTACCGCAGAAATTATTTCGGCAAAGATAGCTTGTTCTACTTTAATTGCCTCACTTGAAGCGTTGAGAATTTTACTTTCAATTTCACGTAATTCATCTGTTGTATAACGTTCGGTATTTAAGGTACTACCCTTACGAATAAAACGATAAGGCATTTGCTTGATAGCGTTCATCGGGAATTCTAAATAATAGCCAGTTACTCGGTTATAAGCAATTTTCAATTTTTCAACACCAGTTTCGGCACGCTCTTTGGTTTCCAATGCCAACAACCATTGTTTTCCCAAAGTGCCGATATTACGCAACTCATCAAGTTTTTGGTTATAGCCGTCTTTAATATAGTTACCATCACTTAAAATTGTACTTGGATCTTGCTTAATTGCGTTTAACAACAACGCACGTAATTCGGCAAGTTCATTAAGCATGGAAGCATGTTCCGCCAATAAAGCCGACTGGCAATGCTTTGCAATAAAGTTTTTTACATCTTGAACAAGTAACAAAGTATCGGCAAAATTCAAAATATCTTTAGGATTAACATTCCCGTTTGCCACCTTACCACAGAAACGCCCCAAGTCATTAAACTTGCTTAAAATCTCACGCAAATTTTGACACTTGACCGAATCATCAAATAACTCTTGCACTGCGTCTTGACGTTGCAAAATCATTGTCAAATTTTTCAAAGGTGCAGTAACCCAATCCGCTAACAAGCGAGCTCCCATCGGGGTTTTCGTTTTATCTAACGTTGCCAACAAACTACCGGCCTTGGTGTTATTACGATAAGACGCAACAATCTCCAAAGTATCACGGGCAATTTTATCAAGTACCATAAAATTATCATCACGGACTAGAACCATTTTGGTAATATTAGACAATTTGTTTTTTGCGGTCATCAACAAGTATTCCAACAATGCACCAGCCGAATTGATTAAAGGTGAATTTTCGGGAATATCAAAAACTTGTGTCGTATTCAAGTTGAAATATTTTTTAATTGTCTGCAACGCATGTTTCGTTACGAACGCATAACCAAAATGTTTTTTTGTAATAACTTCTTTGGGGCGAATGCGGGAAATTGCATTATCATAGTTATCGAACTCGGCAACATAGAACTCACCAGTCATAATATCTGCCCATGCGGCATAAACCGTTGTAGTGTTTTCAAGTTCATAAACACTGGCGACAAAGTTATTACTATCGGCATTCAACATGGCATCATCAATCACCGTACCACTAGTAATCACACGAACAACATCTCGATTGATTAGCGTCTTACCGTTAGCCGCTTCAAGTTGTTCCGCAATCGCAATCTTGTATCCAAGCTCGACCAATTTTTTAATGTACAAATTTGCGGCATGATATGGCACGCCACACATCGGTGCTTTTTCTTCCAAACCACACGAACGACCTGTCAATGTTAAACCAATCGCAGATGAAACTTGTTTGGCATCATCAAAGAAAATTTCATAAAAATCACCTAAACGATAAAAGACAATACAATCTGGATATTGTGCTTTTAATTCTAAATATTTTTTCATTGCGGGCGATAAAGCCATGTTAAAAACTCCTTTTTGACATACTCATTTTACGACATTTTTCGCATAATTTCAACCAACTTTGTAGCACGTGCCTTACGGGTTCTAAATGGTACTTGATTTTCCATCTTGTCCGCCACCGTACCAGAGCGATTACTATACGGGAAAATATAAGCCGCACTAAATTTAATTTCTTCAACGACTTTTACCGTCGTTGCAAAATCATCTTCCGTTTCGCCTGGGAATCCACAGATAATATCGGTTGTGATATGAATATCGGGAATGTACGTGCGTAAATCTTTGACAATTTTAAGATAATCGGCAACGGTATATTTGCGATTCATCAATTTCAAAATTTTATCGCAACCACTTTGCATTGGCAAATGAATATCATGAGCGATTTTAGGATAAGTTGCCATAACCTTAATTGTTTCAATGTCAAAATCTTTTGGGTGTGGCGACAAGAAATGTAAAGTAAAATCACCCGTTTGTTGAGCTAGTTCCGCCAATAATTTAGGAAAATCCGGATATGCGTTAACATTCTGCCCCAACAAATAAATGTCTTTGGCTGTATCTTTAACTTGATTAAATTCTTGTCGAATTTCTTCAAGCGGTCTAATGCGTAATCTACCACGGACAAACGGAACAATGCAGTAACTACAAAAATTCTCACAACCATAAGTAATATCAATGTAAGCTGTATCCGCTGGCACGGGTGGTAATTTTTGCAATGGTGTACCTAGTTTCTCTACGACTTGCATAGCATCTTGCGTGCCTAATAAAATATCAACTCCATTGATTTTACGTTTCGCCGACAAGCACCCAATTACCGCAATTTTTAGGTGTGGTCTGCGTTGTTTTAATTGTTTTGCCAAAGCAATGTGCGACAAAATTTTTTGCTCTGCTGTATTACGCACACAGCATGTATTAAATATTATTACGTCAGTTTCGTCATCGCTTTCCGCTAACGTATGTCCTGCATGTAATAATTGCTGAGTAATTTTTTCAGCCGTATTGACGTTCATTTGGCAACCATAATTTTTAATTATAAATTTCATAGAATGTAACAGTTTAACACAAAATAACTTGTGTCCAAACGAATAAAACGTGTTCGCAAGATTTTTATTATCATTGCAATTTTCATTCTTTTCGTCATGCTTGGCGGTGGGATAAGCTTTGCTGTTATTTGGCATAGTGAAACACTTGATACCAGTCGCTTAACCACCCTAGCCCAAAATGTGGCGTTTTACGACAGTGAGCAAAAGATTATCGACGCTCAAAACAACAAAAAATACAGCTACATCGACCAAATTAGTCCCGACTGTATCAACGCTTTTATTGCCGTGGAAGATAAGCATTTTTATCAACATCGCGGCTTATCTTTGCCACGCATCGCCAAAGCTTTTTTGAATAATATAAAGGCAGGTTATTCCAAAGAAGGAGCAAGTACGATTACCCAACAATTAGTTAAGAATACATATTTAACCAACGAAAAAACTTTACAAAGAAAAATTCGTGAAGCAATTTTAGCCTTAAAAGTTGAACAAAATTTTTCCAAACATGAAATCATCGAATTGTACTTAAACGCAATTTATTTTGGTAATAACATTTATGGTATCGCAAATGCAAGCGAATTTTACTTTAACAAAACGCCAGACAAACTATCACTTGCGGAAAGTGCTGGTTTAGCAGGAATCATTAAAAACCCCACGAAATATGACCCGTTATTAAACTATGATAACTTCAAACAAAGAACTTATTTAATCTTAGGTTTAATGCACGAACAAAAACTAATTACAGATGAGCAATATCAAAACGCATTAAATGAACCGTTAACAATTTCCACACCAGCTAACATTTGGCTAGGTACAAACTACCAAACTATGGCGTTAAAAGAAGCATCACAAATCTTAAATTTAAGTGAAAGTGATATTATCAATTACGGTTATCAAATTGACACATACTACGACCCATCTAAACAACAATTACTTTACGAAGCCATGAATACACCTGACTATGCTTTGGCTGGCGAAAAGTTTGCAATGCTTTCAACAACTAACGGACAAGTACAAGCTCTCTGGACATCAACCCCAACCCTACTAAACGCACGACGTAACTTCGGTAGTGCGATGAAACCGCTACTGGTTTATGCACCGGCATTAGAACTCGGCGTAATTCAACCCGAAAGTTTAATCGAAGATAGTCCACTGATTGACACGGACTTTAACCCAAAAAATTCCGATAACCAATATCACGGTACAGTTTCCGCTCGTGAATCTTTGGTGCGAAGTTACAATATACCTGCGGTTAAAATTTTGAACGCAACGGCAATCGAAAATGCAACTATAATCGGGAATAAAATGGGATTAAAACTTGCCGATGAAAATCTTTCAATGGCGTTAGGTAATACTAAACAAGGGACAACCTTTTTAGAACTAGCTGGTGGTTACCAAACAATCGCCAACCAAGGCAAATATACTTCCGCACGTTTTATTCGAAGTATTCGTGATCGCAATGGACAAACTGTTTATTTTGATTTAACAAACAAATATAACTATGCTCCACAAGTTATCGGAGCGGACACAGCTTACCTTTTAACTGATATGCTAGTCGAAACCGCCACCACAGGAACAGCACGCAAGTTGTCGTCGTTAAACATGGAAATTGCTGCCAAAACTGGAACTACCGAAAGAGAAAACACAAACACTAATACCGACGCAACATTAGTTTCATACACTCCACAAAATGTGTTAATTGTTTGGCACGGAAACGCTACCATGAAACCAAGTGATGATTTACCACAAGGAGCAACTGGTGGCGGTCGACTGGCAAATGTAGCCAAACAAATTCATAGCGTCATCAGCCAACCCGAACTCCACTTCACTCGCCCCAACTCGGTAAAACTAATCAATCTCGACAAAATTGATTACCAAAATGGATTGCTAAACCAAGCCAACGCCGCAACGCCAATTCATGAAACAAAGCCCGCACTCTTTGCAAGTCGCTATCAGCCGAACAATGTTTCCAGAAATTATTTAATTACCACACCAACCATACTAGACGGAAAAGTAACGGACAGCGATACCGCTCAAATTTGGTTCGACGTCTTGCCACATCAAACTTATGAAATTTACAAAAACGATGTTTTGCAATCAGTAATCCAAAACAAAAATGGCACTTACACCTTTACTGACAAAAACCCGCAAATAAACAATATCTACCACGTCGTTGCCAGTCTTAATGGCGAACAAACGCAACCGAGCAATCAAATCACACTTTGCCTACCCCAAAACAATCGAGCCAGCAACCAAATTAAAGCGGTTGAAAAGAAACGTGTTCCATGGTATTTTTAAGCGATGGAATACTTAAACGACAAAGGATTATTGATTGAACAACCTGATAATTTGTATAAACTTTCGAGCGATGCCGTAGCATTAGGCAATTTTGTACAGTGCCGTAAAAGTGATGTCGTTTTTGATATTGGTTGTGGAACTGGTGTCTTAACTTTGCTCATTGCTTTTAACCACCAGCCACAAAAAATGGTTAGTATTGACATTAACGCCGATGCGGTTAAGCAACTGGAAAAAAACCTAGCTATCAATCAAGAACAATTATCGGCAACAAATTTTACCGTACTACATGGCGATGCACGTCAATTACATAAGTTATTAAACAATCAAACTGCTGACGTAATTGTTTGTAACCCACCTTATTTCAACACAGGTAAGAAGCCACTTAACGAACATAAAAATTTAGCTCGGCATGATGATACACTTTCACTCAATGATTTAGCCACACTTTGTACCAAAAATGTTAAATACGGCGGAATTGTTTACTTTTGCTATCCTGCCAGCCAAATTGCCAAAGCAATTACGATTTTTGAAAATAACAACTTTCGTATTAAAGAAATAAAATTCTTAACTAATCAAAAAGGTGTCTATCTGGCAATTTTTCGTGCTAAAAAAGGTGGCGGACACCATACCACTATCCTTGCTTGAAAAAGTATTCACGGTATGGACATTTATCGCACTCGCCATGACCTTGGGCATCAACACTACATATTTTTTTTATTGCATGGTCAATTTCTTGAACAGCTTGTTTTTCTTTTAAGTGGTTTAAGTTAATTACACCACTTGCCAAAGAAACTATTTCATTACCAACTTGCTGAACGATGCACGCAAAAATTTCGTAATCTAAATCAATTTTAGTTCGTAAATCATATTCTGTTAAATTACCTGTAACTTTCAATACCTTATTAACACCATCAATCACCATTGACAGCATTAACCCTTTTTCTGTTAGCGAATGCTTTAAGCGTAAATGAGCTCCACTTTCCAAAGCTCTAACTTCAATAAAACCTGCAACTGCTCCCGTGCGGTCATAAAGAATAATGTTTTTAATCAATGCCATTGGTTTTGATTATAACAAATTTATTGCATGATATTTGTGCGAAATAGCACAGATTTCCGCATATTTTGTCGGAGCAATTTGTTCCGCCCTTAAACCGACATCAACGCCAGCATCTTGAAGAATTTGTTCGCAAACTTTTTTCTCAACATTAAGGACACGAGATAAAGTATTCAAAATGGTTTTACGACGCCCAGCGAAAATACCTTTTAATAAAGTGTTCAAAGATGAATCGTACGGTTGACCATTTTTTTTCAAACAAACGAATGCACTATCAACTTTCGGTTGTGGCGTAAATAATGTACGAGGAACAAACTGCAAGATTTTACAATCAGCTTGCAACTGACAACTAACCGACAAAGCTCCATAAAGTGCTGAACCCGGTGCTTCAACAATCCGTTTAGCAACTTCATCGGCAATTAAAACATTCACTTCAAGACAATTGGGCAATCCTAAAAACTGCATAATCAATGGTGTAGTAATATAATATGGAACGTTAGCAATTAATCGAAACTTTGGTAATTGTGAAAAGTCATATTTCAACGCATCGGCAAAAGTCAAATGCACATTTGCGAAAGCTTGCAGTCGTTGTTCTAAATGCGGTTGCAAGCGTTTGTCAACTTCGAGTGCGTAAACTTGACAACCAGTTTCGGCTAACGCTTGCGTCAAAGTTCCCATACCTGTACCAACTTCAACCACAACATCGGTTGGTTGTACGTTTAACTTTTTAACCAGAGCACGTAAATAATTCATATCATAAATAAAATTTTGACCTAATGATTTTTTGTACTCGAATTCCACTTGAAAAGTATAACACATTTGTGCTAGTATAAGATAGTTTATTTTGCAGAAGATAAACTCATACAAAGGAAACACTTTTCACTAAGGAAAAACAAAAACAGCCCATTATTGGGCTGTTTTAATTTGATAGAAACGATAAGCGTTCGTGGTGATAAGATTTTCGATTTCCGCAACCGTTTTACGCAATACCTTCGCCATAATCTGTGCCGTATACAAAATAAATTCGGGACGATTTACTTCACTGCGTTTTGGTACTGGTGCTAAATACGGAGCGTCTGTTTCAATTAAAATGCGATTCAACGGAATCACACGCAATGTATCATGCAAATATTCTTTGTTCTTGTAAGTAAGATGTCCACCAAAAGCGAAATAAACATCAATCCCTGATAACTGATTGATTAAAAACGTCGCTTGCTCTGCCGTATAACTCATACAGTGAATTAAGACACCATTTTTTAGTTTACTTTTATTCGCAATCAATATTTCGACTGTGTCTTCCCATGCATCACGTGAGTGAACAACTAACGGCTTCGCATAACGGTCTGCCAAATGAATTTGGTGCTTAAACACTTCAATTTGTTGTTCTCGTGATGGCAAATCTGGACGATGATAATCCAAACCACATTCGCCGATTGCTACAAACTTAGGATTGCTTATATGTTCAGCCACGAAGTTTTCCAAATCATTAGCAGAATATACATCAGCATAAGCTGGATGTACGCCAGCAGTACAATACACTTGTTCGTGTCGGTTTGCAAAAGCAAAAACATCAGGCAAGCTTTCAAAATCCGCACCGATTTCAACACCGCAACATTGCCCCTGTTCTATTTCAGGTAAGGTATTTAAGCGTGGATCAGTTAAATGAAAATGTGAATCAAACACAATTACTCCGCACGGGTAATTTTCAAAATTTTCAACGAAATTTGACTAACAGGTGTTTTAATAATTGCAACTTCGCCAACTTTCTTACCCAACAAAGCTTTACCCTTAGGACTTTCATTGGAAATATAGTTCTTTTCAATATCAAATTCCATAAAGCCAGTAACAACATAAGTTTCTCGTTTTTTGGTACTCATGTTTTCAACCAATACCGCTGTACCTAAATTAACGGCACTGGTATCAGCAGTTTTATACGAAAAGATTGTTAAGTTTTGCAATAAAGCTTCAACTTCTTTAACACGAATTTCTAAATTGTTTTGTGCTTCACGTGCCGCAGCATATTCAGCATTTTCTTTTAAGTCGCCGAACTCACGAGCTTCTTTAATTTGTCGAGCAATATCACTACGCTTTGACAACAAGTCAGCTAATTCGTCCTCCAACTTTTTTTTACCTACCACAGTTACATATCTTGTTAACATTGGTTACCTCCTATTACCATGATAATGGTTTGGTTATTTTATTCATTTTTAAGGCAATTTGTCAAGTATAAATCTTACGGCATTATCAATGTGTCATAGACACTACAATTAAGATAACGGATTTTGCCAGCTAAAACATGTAGTGCTTTGGCGTTAGTTGGGAATTTATCAAAGAGTTGTTTGAACTTTTCATGTTCTTCCCAATGCTGGAATAAAGTCGTTAAGTTACGTTCAATACATAAACGTGTAATTTTGCGTTGGCGAGCAACACGGTAATAAATCGACTTTAAGTTCATCGCTAATTCCGTATAGTTTTCAATCGCTGCTTTTAACAAGTCAATTAAAATCGCAAAACCGAGATATTCCGACGGACAGTCATACGACAACAAAAACTCACTGATGCCAGTTTTAACTTTTTCACGACCATTTTTGTCTTTTTTCATTGTAAGAGTTACCTTTTATCTTTAATATTTGGGGATTAAATGAATATGAGCATGCATAATTTCTTGACCTGCATGTTTGCCACAATTAACTTTAAGATTATAACCTAATGGCTGATGTTTAGCATCAATTTCTTTTTTAGCAAGCTTTATCAATTCACCAGCAGATGACCATTCTTCACTGTTCATTTCAAAAACAGTTTCCATGTGGCGTTTAGGAATAATCATACAATGTCCAGTTGCAACTGGAAACTTGTCATAAATCATATAACAAAATTCATTTTCAAGAACAGCATTTTTTGCTAAATCACAAAAAAGACACATACGACGCACCCCCACATGGTAAAACCAAATTTTCTGCCGTTGGCAGTCCAATCTCGTAAGTTTGGATTTTATATTTTAACCCATTAAGATTTTTTCGCAAAACATTTTCTATCACAGCGGGTTGTACCGATGCTGTGTAATTATTAACCAAAATAAACAAGGGATTATCCGAAAGTAATTGCACGCAATTAGCAATCAATCCATTTAAGTTTTCAGTTAACTTCCAAATTTCGCCATTAGCACCACGTCCAAAATTTGGTGGATCCATAATAATTGCATCATATTTACGTCCACGACGAATTTCACGAGCAACAAACTTTTGGCAATCATCAACGATATAACGCACACTTTCGTAAGGTATACTATTCAAAGCAACATTACGTTTAGCAACGTCCGTCATACCACGGCTAGCATCAACATGCGTTACCACAGCACCTGCTTTGGCACAAGCAACTGTCGCACCACCTGTATACGCAAATAAATTCAACACTTTTGCTTGTGGACGTTTTGACAAAACTTCCATCACCATATCCCAATTGACTGCTTGCTCTGGAAATAAACCTGTATGTTTGAAATTCATTGGACTGATAATGAATTTTAAGTTCTTATACTTAATCGTCCATTCGTCTGGTGTCGGCTTTAACCATTCCCAAGCTCCACCACCTGTCGCCGAGCGAATGTAATGCCCAGCAATTTTTGGATATTGTTTATAATCAACAGACGGACTCCAAATAGCTTGTGGATCAGGACGCAATAAAATAATATTGCCCCAACGTTCTAATTTTTCTCCGTTTCCCGTAGCGATGATTTCAAAATCACGCCAATCGGATGTGTATTTCATTTTCTCCGTTTCCTTCTGTGATGTGCATTTCAGTCGCTAAAACTTCACGCATAATACGTGGTTGGTGAGCATGTGCCGCAGCATAAGTTTTTTCATCGGCAGTTTTTAATTCTAAAACAATCCTGTCAGTAATATTTAGATTTTGATTCATACGTTCTAACTGGATACTACGAATTAACTCACGAGCAATACCTTCCAACATCAAATCGTCCGTAATTACAGTATCAAGCACCACAGTAACATCTTCACTTGTCGTAATAACAAAGCCATCACGAGGGGCTAACTTACGTTCAAACAATTCAGCTGGTAATGGTTCAAAACCGTCAATTTCAATCTTTTCTTGTGCATCAAATTTAGCAACATAATCATTCATATTTGGCGAATCTTGCAGAACATTTTTCAATTCTTGAACACGGTTTTTCAAGATTGCACCAGCTTTTTTGAAATTAACTGTTAAGTATGCAACATTGAATTTGTCATCAGCAGTTACAATTTCAATTTGTTTAACATTTAATTGTTCTTGAATAATCTCCGCAAACATTGTAACGGTATCAATTTGATTGGTTTTGATATAAACTTTTGACAAAGGTTGCTTAATGGCAATTTGATTTTCCGCACGCAAAGATAAACCTAAGCTAATAACTTCTTTAACAAAATTTACAGATTGGATTAAATCTAATTTATTATCTTTACTCTTAACTTTTAACGGCGTTGGATAACTAGCTAACATAACGGGTTCTTCACCTTCGCCAAAACAATTTTCCCAAAGATATTGAGCATAACTTGGTACAATCGGTGTTAAGACCAAAACAACACTACGTAAAGCATGGAACAAACACCAATAAGCGTTCATTTTATCGTTATCTTCGCCATTTTTCCAATAGCGACGACGGTTAACACGAATATAGAAATTTGAAATATCTTCAATGAAGTCATCAGTTAATTTTACTACTTGATGAATCTTGAATTGATCATACGCTTCACGTGTTGCTTGAATGTATTGATTAGTTAATTGCACTAACCATAAGTCAATTGGAGCTAAATTTTCAGGTTGATAATTCTTAACATTTGGCTGATCAACCATAGCATACGTTGTGTAGAAAACATAAGCATTCCAAATGGCTAACAAACGTCGTTTAGCATCTTCGGCTATGTTATCACCAAAACGCATATCCAAAGTTGGATTAGCACTCGCAAAGGTATAACGTAAAACAT
Organism: Clostridia bacterium; assembly: GCA_017623705.1. Classification (GTDB taxonomy): domain Bacteria; phylum Bacillota; class Clostridia; order Christensenellales; family UBA1242; genus RGIG8050. The sequence continues at coordinate 18,393 of JAGAOQ010000003.1, forward strand.
CAACACCATATTGGCCTGCAACGTCTTCAATATAAATTTTGCGTGGTCCTGTTTTAGAGAATTTTTTACCATCTTCATCGACTAACGTTGAATAACCCACAACAGCTTTATACGGAGCTTCCCCAGTTAAAACTACGGACATAAATAATTGAGCATAGAACCAAAGACGAATTTGTTCTTTCATTTCCAAAACCATATCCGCCTTGAATTGACCTTTGGGTTTAGTCGAGAACGGAGCGATTCCTGCATCTAACCAACAGTCGCCAACATCAGCAACACGTGAAACTGGTTGATGACACTTTTCACAAGTAATTTGTACTTCGTCAATGTAAGGACGATGTAAGTGTGGAATCTTATCAACTTGTGTTGGGTCAATCGCACGTGAACGTAATTCTTCACGACTGCCAACAACATTCAAATGGCCACATTTTTCGCATGGATAAAATGGCAACGGCAAACCATAGAAACGACGACGACTAATATTCCAATCGCCCATATCCGTCAACCATTGACGCATCGACTTGCCCATAAAAGCAGGTGTCCAATGCACAGTATCCGCCGCTTTTAACAAATCTTTACGAATACCATCTGTTGCAATATCATAACCTGCAACAAGACGGAAAATAACGTCAGTTTTACAACGCCAGCAGAACGGATAATTATGCGTGTAATCATGATGATAATACATTGTATGATTATCTGTTAACTGTTGGAAAACTACTGGCTCGCAATCAACTGTCGACAACCCTGCTAACCATTCAAACTCATCATAGAAAACTCCGTTCTCGCCAACTGGAATAATGATTGGTTGTAAATTCAATGCTGTACCCAATGCAAAGTCTTCCGCACCGCAACCAGGAGCAATATGCACTGCACCCGATCCATCAATTTCATCAACTTGGTCCCAAGGCACAAGGTTATGGTCGAATTGTTGTTTTTGTAATGGCAAGAATGGTTCATAACCTAAACCGACTAAGTCAGTACCCTTTACAGTTTCCACTACTTCAATTAAATCATCACGCAAAACTTTAATTCGTTTCTCGCAAACAATCAATAAATTGTCTTCACTCTTAACACGGCATTTGCAGTAATTAAATTCAGGGTTAATTGCAATCGCCATATTCGCTGCCAAAGTCCATGGTGTTGTTGTCCAAACTAAGATACGTTCATTACGGTCTTTAAGTTTAGCTTTAACGTAAACCGCTTTATGTGTACGTTCTTTATAACTACCTGTCATTTCGTGTTCACTAAGACTTGTTCCGCAACGTGGACACCATGGCATAGTTTTATAACTTTGCTTCAAAAGTTTCTTTTCGTTACAGACTTTTAAGAAATGCCAAATTGAAGTGATGTTCTTATCCGAATTAGTAATATAACTATGTTCCCAATCACCTAATTGGAGCATAAGCTTACTTTGTTCAGTTTGACGGTTCTTAAAGAAGTCGACACGCTCAATACATTTTTCAGTAAACTTATCGACGCCATATTCGACGATTTCTTTTTTGTTTTTCAAACCGAGTAATTTTTCAACTTCAACTTCGACCCACATACCCTGTGCATCAAAACCCCAAACGTAATCGACTTCTTTGCCGATTAAAGAATTGTAGCGGTTATACGCATCTTTTAAGGTACGTCCCCAGCCGTGATGCAAACACATCGGTGCATTTGCGGTAATTGGACCATCAAGAAAATTATATTTGGGTTTACCCTTATTCTTTGCCTTTACTTTTGCTAAAATATCAGCAGGTTCATAGTTACGACTAAAATCAAAAATTGAAGTTTCTTTTTTCATAAACAATTCCTTTTATATTACAAATTAACATGATTTCTAATAACTTTCAATAATTTTAACTAAATCAATAATGTCGGCGTTAGTTAAGAAACAAACTGGCAGTTCTGTTGCTGTACCGTTTTCAGTAATGAGAATCCCCGCAATCTTACGGTTGTTATTAAAAATCGTTAAGATTTGCTCAATAGTTACACCTTGATTAACGACGGTAAAATGCCCCGACTGCGGATACATACGCAAATAGTCTTCAATCGAAGTTTTACGGATAAATTGGTCTAAATCACACGTATCAAGAATCCCAGCCAAATCTTCAATCAGTTTACGCCAACGGACAATCCCGACCAAGTTATTACCTTTATAAGCAGGAATCATGCCATGCCCAGTCTTACCCGTTTCTTTAATCAAGTCATAAAGATTACGTGTCGCATCAATCGTCGCAACTGGTCTTAAACGCATAACCTCGACGACTAATGGCGGAGTTGTAATTAAGCTGGCAATTTTTTCCATTAACTCAACAACATCTAAATGTGGTTCAGCAATAACTTTGTTATTATCGCTACTGTGAACGATAGCATTGCGTAAACGAGCAAAATTGATTAAATCATTTTCATAGCCACGGATAACGTGATTCAAGTCGGCACAACGGCGAATTAAGTCGGAAAATGAAATGGTAGTCTTGTAATTGTATTGAATACGTAAAGCTTTATCAATCGCATTGTAAGCGTCTAAAAAACGACTACCCAAAGATTTTGTTGTTAAATTTGACATAATCTTATTATACACTTATAATTTGCTGTGAGCAAAATAGAAAATCGCATAACTGGTGAATTAACAGTTACGCTAAAAGGTTATGGTTTTGTCGACGTAGTAGACCAAGAAAAAGATATATTTATTGCCAAAGAAAATCTTAATGGAGCCGTTGATGGTGATATAGTTGAAGTTCGTTTCAAAAAGAAGAAATTTCATGGCCGTCCCGACGCCGAAATTGTGCGAGTTATTGCACACCAAACACGTGCAACAACGGTTGAAGACATCATGAAGAAGTATAAAATTATTCCCGACTTTCCTGCCCAAGTTTTACAAAAAGCACAACACGTTGCGAATAAGAAACTTACCGATTGCATGACAAATCGTGTCGACTTGCGAGAATTACCCATTATTACGATTGACCCAGCGGACGCACGGGACTTAGACGATGCGGTAAGTTTAGTTGATAACCCCGATGGTACAATGACCTTAGGAGTCCACATTGCCGACGTTTCCGAGTACGTTAAAGCAGGCAGTGCCTTAGACCAAGAAGCGTATCGCCGTGGCACAAGTATCTATTTTCCTGACCGAGTTATTCCCATGTTGCCAACCCAATTATCCAACGGCGTTTGTTCGTTAAACCCGAACGAACCCCGACTAACATTATCCGTCATGATGACTTTGGATAAAAATTATAATTTGGTTAGCTACGACATTAAAAAAACTTTGATTCAAACAAGAACACGTTTTTCTTATGATGAAGTTCAAGAAATTTTAGACGGTAACGCTAACCATGCTTTCCGAGATACTTTGTTAAAAATGGCGTCAATTACTCAAAAATACGAACATGACCGTCAAGCTCGTGGCGAAATTACATTTAACGTTCCCGAACCTAAAATTGTGTTAGACGAAAACGGACAAATTGCTTCGGTTTATTCCCGCCCGCATAAATTAAGCCACCGCATTATTGAAACGTTCATGATTATGGCAAACGAAGTCGTGGCGGAACATTGCAATAAATTAGATTTACCCTTTGTGTATCGTATCCACGAAAAGCCCGACCCAATCAAAGTTATCCGTTTTATCAATACCATGAAACCATTCAACATTAAACATCAAATTGACTTTGAAAATGTTAATGGCTTCCAATACCAAAATATGCTCGATAATATTAGCGACGAAAACTTAAAAATCATTATTTCCAGTTTGGCATTACGTTCCATGCAAAAAGCCAAGTATGACCCGCACTGCGTTGGACACTTTGCCTTAGGTGCAACGTATTATTGCCATTTTACTTCGCCAATTCGTCGTTATCCCGATTTAGTGATTCACCGCATTATCAAAATGCACTTGGACAACCAGTTAAACACACAACAAATCAAACAACTCAAAGCTTTTGTCATCGCTGCCAGCCAACAATCTTCACAAACCGAACTCGATGCTGTGGCTGCGGAACGTGAAGTTGATGATTTGAAATGTGCGGAATACATGCAAAAACATATCGGCGAAACATTTGCGGGTGTTGTTAACGGCATTACCGACTTTGGTGTTTTCGTTTATATCCCCGAAAATACCGCCGAAGGTTTAGTCCGCACGGAAAATCTACCAAATGACAACTATTTATACCACGATGGTACAATGCAAATGCTCGGCAAAAAATCCAAAATTCGTATCGGCGACCCAATCAACGTAACCGTCATCGGCGTCAATTTGCACAAATGCAAAATTGAATTCACCGCCAACCCACAACAGTAAAAATTTATTCTAAAAAAAAAGTGGCTTCATGCCACTGTTTTTTAATTTTTTTTACGCTTTTTTGTTTTTATTTAAGATAAATATCCGTCCATAATATGTATTATAGATATTTACACCATCTGTCCACATACTATTACCATATAAACTAATCGTATTATCATAGTACCATTTTTTCTCTATCCACGTATTGGTTTCTTTTTCCAATACATATTGCGTACTACTATTTGAGTAATAGATATTTGTTCCATCAGTCCAAATATATTGAGCATTAACACTGGTTAACCCATTCCAGGTAATCTTTTCCCATGTATTATTTTCTTTCAAAATATAAGAACTACAATAAATATTTTCACCGTCGGTCCAAACATTTTCACCATCAAAACTGGTTAAGTCGCCATTCCAAGTCATTTCTTCCCATGTGTTACCATTTAAAACAAGTTGCAAACTGCTATTAGAATAATACTTGTTTGTACCATCACTCCAATAATATGTACCATAAGTACCAGTATTTATTTTTTTCCAACCTGTTGCTTCCCAAGTATGCGTGTCCTTATTTAATACGTATTCATCTATATAATAATAATTACTTCCATCTGTCCAAATGTCCCTAGCGGAAAATTCCGTTAAACCCAACCAAGTCATTGATTCCCAAGTTTTTGTTTCTGGATTAAGTACATATTGTTCATCGTAATCGGAATAATATGTTTTATTTCCATCATTCCAAATATAGTCATCCTCAATCTCTTGAAGACCACCATGCCAAACTACTGGCACCCAAGTATCCCCATCCAAGCGATATTGATATCTATAATAGCCGTAAGAAAAATAAGCTACACCATTAGCAACCCAAATTTTGGAAGCGTCAAACATGTTAATGTCATTATTGATTTCAACTTCTGTCCAATGATTATTTTCTTCCAAAATATATGAACCATCATAATAATAAGTGTTTTCACCGTCGCTCCAAACATCTTCACCATAAACACTGGTTAAGTCGCCATTCCAAGTCATTTCTTCCCATGTGTTTCCATTCAATACATATTGATTAGAACCATATGAATAATAAGTGTTTGTTCCGTCCGTCCAAATATATTTGGCATCAATTTTTGTAAAATTTTCAAATGTTATTTTTGTCCAATTATTATCTTCGCCTAAAATATAATTTGTACCGTTATTTGAATAATAAATATTTGTGCTTGATTTCCAAATAGAATATGCATATAAATAATTACCTAAAATATTCCAAACGGTTTTTTGCCAAACCTTATCTTCGTTTAACACATATTGATCATAAGAATAGGAATAATAAATATTTTTACCATCGGTCCAAACATATTCACCATCAAAACTGGTTAACCCATTCCAGGTAATCTTTTCCCATGTGTTATTTTCTTTCATAACATAATGTTTATTCCCAGAAGAGCAGTAAAAATCCACACCATCAGTCCAAATATTCTTACTTTCAAAACTAGCCATACCGCCAAAAGTATCCGTAACTTCAAGCCAATCTTTTTCCACCATGTTCGCCACAAATTTGGTATTTTCTTTAATTGTGGGACTGCCCGTTACTTTGTCGCCTGCCCCGTCGATTTTCCAACCATCAAAAACATGTGTATCGGTATTTGGTACATTTGGCAATGAAACGCTGTTGCCTTTTTTGGTAACGTCGATTTTCCAAATTTTACCGTCGACTTCGTAAGACACAACCGCCGATGCAGGGTCCATGTTAATCGTATTTTGTAAATCACTTACCGCATCGTTCAATTTTTCGTTCTCTTGTGTCAAATCTTGATTGTCGTGGTCTAAGGTTACGTTCGACAAACCGAAACTGACCGCAAACAATGTCGAGATTGACGAAATGCAAATCGCCAAGAACATTAAAATA
>JAGAOQ010000004.1 GCA_017623705.1 Clostridia bacterium
AGTTTATGATGAGTACGCCGAAATTGAAGTCGGGCTGGAATCCATCATTGACAATGTTTTAATCGATGACGAAAAATTTATTCGTTTAATTCACAACAAAGTTGACCCTGCTTTCCGTAAGGAACTTTCGTCTGAAATGCGCCAAAACACCATTCACATTTTACTCGGGCTGGGAGAAGATAATAAATATCTGATTTACCAACTAGCAGTGCAAACCTTAGCGAAAATGTTACAAGCAAGTAAAAGTTTGTTGGTACCTCAAGATGACCCCGAAGCACTACCCGATGCGAACGGAGTTGTGATTACGCTGGATATTCCCGAAGGGAAATAACCCCTTGAATTAAATAATGATTTAAATACTGTATAATATTATAGAGAAATAAAATTTCGTCTAATTTAAGGAGTATCAGTGAAAATTTGATTAATTTACCGACGGATAAAAATTTATCCATAAAACTGAAATCGAAGATGGTAAGATAAATACTTTATCAAGCAAATTAAAAGGAATTTAACATCATGAGATTTATTAAAGAAAAATTAAATGAAAATAAATTATTTGAAACAGGTCTTGCAAGACTTTGGCAACATACCAAAGATACATCTACTTTTGCAATTATTGGTACACAAGACCAAGATACTAAAGAAAGTAGATACAATGACATGATGGACTTAATTTTGAAATTATCAAGAAAGAAAGCAGGCATTGGATTTAATAATATAGATGGGTTATACACTTATGATAATGGACAACAAGGTCGTGAAGATTCTATCATTATTTATAATCTATCCAAAGAAGATGCTCTTAATATTGGTAGAAAACTAAATCAAGAAAGTATTGTCTGGAAAGATGACAGTTTCTTTGGGTTAATCTACTGTAAAGATGGCAGTGTTGATATGACCTTTAAGAATAACTTAAAAAATATGAAGTTCAGTGAAGAAGATATAAAAAATTTTGCTTCAAAGATTGCTGGCAAAGGTCATGCCAAGAATGCACCCTTTGTTTTTGAATCATATTTCAGTGAATATAATAAACAAATTCACAAAGCTGAAAACCATCTTATTTTTAGATGTAAATGTAATTAAGGAGATAAATTAAAGATGAGATTTATTAAAGAACACAGTTTAATTGAACAAGCTCATATTGCTGATATAAACAAAAAGGAAGTAATTGTTTATACTCGTGAAGGTGGTAATATCCCTCACATTCATATTTTAAATCCACAAGATAACACATTTGAATGTTGTGTGCGATTGGATAAGGCTGAATATTTTTGTCATGGTAATAAGCAAAATACACTGAATACAAAAGACAAAAAAGAATTTGTTGCATGTATGCATAAATCAACTAAAACTAGAGTTGGTCATTTTACAAATTGGGAAATAGCGGTACTGATTTGGAATCAAGGAAATCCTCAAGCACAAATCCCTGATGAAATTAAAATGCCTAATTATTTACAATTAAAATAATAAATAAGGAGATAAGTAAAAGATGATTAAAGAAGAATTGCTAATGGAAACGTCTAACTTATTACCAAGAAGAACTGGGTTACCTTATTCAGTCTGGGTAGATGATGCTGGCATGGATAGAGAAGTTTCACATAATATCCTTAGATTGAAATATGGTCCATCATATGATGATTGTGTTACAATTCCGTTTTTTGATAAAAAAGATTTATATGAAGCTATTGGTGAGCTTAAAAAAGGCAAACTAAATATGAAGCAAATATCCAAGTGGATAAATCTTAATTATGCTAATCTAATTGAATTTTATACTAATGCTGATTATGACTTTAAGGATTTTATAGATAATATGAAAACTATTTAAAGTAAGTGTAGAATTATAATTATATATCAATCATAAGGAGATAAATTAAAGATGATACAAGAAATTATTACAGATGAAGAAATTTTAAGTCAACGCTCAGATGAAGTTGATAATGGAGAAACTTATGCAGAAAAATAACTTACAACAATTAGTTGTTGTCAAAAGTTGAGTTCGTAAGAATAGTCAAATTGAGCCCAACGACAACAAATGAACAGCAATTAAAGAAAACAAAGTAGCAGAAGAAATCATTCAACTGCTGATAGATGAATTAGATAAAAATTATAATGATGAGGAGAAAAATACAAATGACAACAAATAGTAAAACAAATTATGCAGTAGCAGACTGCAATGAAAATAATAAGCAAATTTATAAATCCCCTGAAGACGAATTGATGGAAAATATTATAAACATTTTTAATTCCTGACTTGAAAAACTTGCCGAACATAATGATATAAAGGAGAAAACCAATGAATAACAACGAAACAATTATAAGAGCTGTTGCCTATTGCAGGTTTAGTAGCCACAATCAAAGAGAAGAAAGTATTGATGCTCAACTAAGAGCAATTCACGAATATGCACGACAAAACAATATGGTCATCATTAAAGCATATTGCGATAGTGCTATCAGCGGAACAAGTAGTGCCGACCGTAAACAATTCCAGCAAATGATTTCAGATGCTGGCAAAAGAGAATTCACCAAAGTGATTGTTCATAAATTGGACCGCTTTGCCAGAAATCGTAACGATTCTTACGGTTACAAACTTGAACTAAAAAAGCACGGTGTTGATGTAGTTTCCGTTTTGGAACACATTGATGACAGTCCTGAAGGCTTTTTAATGGAAGGTGTTTTGGATATGTTAGCCGATTTCTATTCAAGGAACTTGGGTCGTGAGGTTATCAAAGGCATGAAAGAAAATGCCTACAAATCTAAATTCAATGGCAGTCGCCCACCTTTGGGTTACTGCCTTGTCCCACGAAAAGATGAATATGGCAATTTGGTATTAAGCCAAAGAACGGGTACCGAACTGCACGATTTAGCCATTGATAAAGAAAAAGCAATTATCGTTAAAAAGATTTTCGACATGGTGCTTGAACGCAAAACTTATCCTGAAATTATTGCCTATTTGAAAGAAAACGATTATAAGACAAACTCTAATAAGGATTTTACCTACGAAGATTTGTTGAGAATTTTACGCAACGAAAGGTATACGGGTACTTACATCTTTAATCGTCGTAAAAAGATTATTGGTAAAAATGGTCGCTATACTTATGACCGCACCAATGCCGAAGAAACTATTAAAAACGAAAATGCGTTTCCTGCCATTGTTTTCCGCGAACAATTTAATGCTGTGCAGAAACTTTTGGATTCGCGTGTTAGGAAAACACCAGGATTAAGAATTGTTGATTATTTACTTGCTGGTAAAATTATTTGTGGTGAATGCGGGCATCCTTTTAGCGGAGAAAGAAAACGCAAGAACTTTGCCGATGGTACAACTTATTGGATTTACTATCGCTGCAAAAGCAATCACAACAAAACAGATAAACTAACAACCAAAGCCAATTGTCATAATAGCAGTATCCGCAAAGATGAAATTGAAGCCTTTGTGTTACAACAAATTACTGACTTAATTTTCAGCGAAAAGAACTTTGACAAGATTTTTGAATTTTATCAAAACTATAAAGCAGAACTTTTATCTAACGAACATGCTACCGCAGCGATTGAAAAAGAAATCAGCAACATTGAAAAGAAAATTCAAAACCTTTACAATGCCATTGCCGATATGGGTTACACGGAACAAATCAAATCACAGATTTCTGGCTATGAAAAAAAGAAATTAGATTTAATAGAAAAACTCGCCGAAGCCAAATCTTTTCAACTACCAACGATTAACAAAGACAAATTGAAAGCGTCCTACGATAAATTCAAATACGAATTCCAAAACAACACGCTACCAAACAACAAAGATTTGGTTGATATTTTCTTAAACAAAGTTGTGGTTTATAAAGACCATGTCGAAGTTTATCTCAATGTGTTACCTGCACTAAAATGTGAAGACTATGGCTTAGAGATTGACTTAAACCTATTAAAAAGCGGAGAGGACGGAGAAAATCCATCCTCTTTGTTGTTTTTATCCCCAGAACGTGTATCTGCAGGCTCTAACTCTGCCATTACAAACCTAATCCGAACAGACAAATTCAAACCTAACCTATTTTTGTTTGCTATGCCAATTTAGTTGTAGGACTTGCCTTAGGCATTAATCAATGATATATATCATAATATGGAAAAAGATGATTCTATTATAAAGAACAATTTAGAACAAGAAGTAAGTTTAATTAAAGAAAGAAACCAAAGAGTTGAAACTGATAAAGCGTGGGAAACAAGTTGGACCAGAAAAATTTGTATTGTAATAATAACTTATTTTGTCGTTGTTTTTTATTCTTTTATTATAAGTAAATTTTCTAACATCTGGTTATCATCACTGGTTCCAGTTTTTGGCTTTATCTTGTCGACATTATCTTTGAAGTTTGTTAGAAAAATTTGGGAAAAGAATAAGAACAATTAATCAAATATTGAAATTGTTTTTATTAATTGGTTCGCTTTGTGTCGTTGCCTCTGCCAAGCAAAAACTAAAATGAACACCTTGAAAAATTCTGGGTGTTTTTTTGAAAATTTTTATTTTTTTTGTCGTCGCAGTATTGATTTCTATTTTACCGTGTTATATAATAATAACAATAAAAAGGGGAATAAAATTATATGAATAAAATTTTAATTGACTATCAAGGTCAAAAGTTGAGCATCAAAGAAATTGCCAAATTGAATGGTCTTAATTTTCAAGTATTAACAAATAAATACAAGAAAACTGGAGATATTAACGAGGCTGTTGAAAATTTGAAAGTAACACAACTTGGTCCGGTGAAGTACCTTGATTTTTTTGGTCAAAAAATGACAATCAATCAAATTGCAAAAATGTATGGTATTCGTCGGGAAACTTTGGACTATGTATATAAATCAATTTCAGATATTGATGAAGCAGTTTCTTTTTGCATAAATAATGATTGTACAAGCGAAGCAGTTTGTGAACAAAAAATAAAAATGCAAAAAAATACGGTTAGTATCGATAAATTAAAAAATTTAGATAAAAGTTCTTTTCCGGAAACCAGTTTGAAAAGCAATGACAATACCTTGTTAAATAATCGCCAAGATGCCATTGAAATTGCCGAAAACAATGTCTTAACTGAAGATATAAATAAAGTATTGCAAATGTTACCAGTACGTGAGGAAAAGGTTTTACGCGCAAGATACGGTCTTGATGATGGCTATCAGCTTGATGTAAAAGAAATTGCGAAGATTCATGGTGTTAGTACAGCACGTATTAGACAAATAGAAGAAAAAGCATTACGAAGGTTGAGACATCCCAAATTAAGTAGCTTTTTTAGTAATTATTTTTTGTTGGCGGAAAGAATCAAAGCGGAAAGAATCAAATTGGGTCTTGACAAGTAACGATTCTGAATTTGGTTCGCGCAGTGTCTACATAAAAGCGATTTAAAAGAAAGTGTTGTTTTTGCTAGCAACACTTTTTTAATTATCATTAAATTCCGTGTCATTTTCAAATTGCAGGCTTAATTATATAATAAGTGAATAAAGATGAAAAAAAGCATTACAATCTCTAGCAGAAAAAAAGTATGTAAAAAGGTCAATGAAGTTTGAAACTTACAAAAAAAAGAACTCGAATTCGACTCGGGTTCTTTTTATTTTAATACTTTTATAAGTATACACTCTAAACTCAAAGATAAAGATGTTGCCACGATTAAATCGTTCTTAAAAGAAAAGTATTGGCAAAAGTTTAAGTAAAATATTTTATAGACTACGATTAGTAATTATATTTCTATGCCGTCAGATTGCGTGTGGTCTTTTACATATGCCATACGCATTTCAGCAAGTTTAGCCAATACTGTTTGTTCGGTTTCCTTATCATATTTACCGTGCAAGTTTATACCATTTACATTATCAACCGTAACATTCATATTGTACCAAAGAACAAAATTTTGTAAGTATTTATTTAACACACTTCCACTTTTGAAAGACATTGCAACAACACCTAGTTCACCCAAGTTATTCACATTTTCACCAGTTGCAATACTATACAATCCTTTACCATTAGAAACATGGTCTTGTTTGATGAATTTACTGAAATCGTTCATTGCTTTCAAATTTTTATAGTCAAAATCTACATTAAAACCAACTCTTTCATCATGAAAACGACGACTTTTACCGTATGAAACATTTGCGTATATATCACCATAAATTGAATTTTTCATTCTAATCTCCTTTTTTAAAAAACATAGCATTATTATAGCTTAAATAATTTTTCATTTCAATAGTAAAATAAAAATTTAGTTTTTTGTCTTGTTAGTTTGTGACTACTTTTACTATCTTCGAGCCGCACACTAGGGTCTCAATTATATTTTGCTTAAGTAATATTCTATATGTATACTATAAAAGTTATGGAAGCACTGTATTTAAAAAAAATTAGTAAAGAGGATAAACAACTAGTTTTAAACTATATTACTGAGATGGTAGAAAACGGTAGCCGAATTAACGGCTTACGATTTTATGATAGCAAATCATTTGAAGAAATGTTAGAAAATTTTATTAAACAAGAAGCAATTAAATTTGAAAACTATGAGCAGAACAATTATCCTTATTTTCAGTATTTATTAATGCGCCAAACCGATAATGCAATGGTGGGTGCAGTTGGCATTCGTCCTTACATGACAAAATATCTTGATGAAATCTATGGAGGCAATATAGGATATAGCATTCGTCCATCTGAACGCCGTAAAGGATATGCTACTAAAGCCTTACAATTAGCAATACAAAAATACTACGAAATTAACCAGAAAGATGAAATAATTGTTTGTTGTTATAAGGATAATATTGGTTCTCGTAAAGCAATTATTAAAAACGGTGGCATATTGATTGAAGAAAAACCTGGCACAATTTCCCGTCAAAAATATATAATTAAAAAAACCACCCCAAAATAAACATACGGCAGTATTATTTTTGTAATGCTTATTTTACACACTCGCTTTCGTCGACCCCTGCCAGATTTACAAATTGCGGAATTGCTTATATAATGAATGTTGAATGAAAGCTTTGATTGCGATGAGCGGGGGCGTGGATTCTAGCGTGGCGGGGTTGCTGTGTCAGCAACAAGGTTGGGATTGCGTTGGTTGTACCATGCTGTTGCGGGGTGAAGCAAATGCGACTGAAACTTGCGGGACAGCACAGGACGTCGCTGATGCTCGACAAGTAGCCGAACGTTTGCAAATTCCGTTCCATGTTTTTAATTTTACTAGCGACTTCAAAGCCAAAGTCATTGATAAATTTATTCGCTGTTACGAGTCGGGTATGACGCCGAACCCTTGCATTGATTGTAACCGTTACATGAAGTTTGACCGCTTGTATGATTGTGCTTGCCAGTTGGGTTGTGATGTGATTGTGACGGGGCATTACGCACGCATTGAGCAAATTGGTACAAACTATTATTTGAAGAAAGCGGTTGATAGCAGTAAAGACCAAAGTTATTTCCTCTATCATTTAACGGCGGAGCAGTTAGCTCGTACCCGCTTCCCGTTGGGTGAGTTGACGAAAACGGCGGTGCGGACATTGGCGGAGCAACACGGGTTTGTGAATGCTCATAAAAAAGAAAGTCAAGATATTTGTTTTGTTCCGCATGGTGATTACGCACGAGTGATTGAGCAGTATACGGGCAAGCAATATCCCTGTGGTAATTTTGTTGACTGCCACGGTAAAGTTTTGGGGCAACACCGTGGGATTATTCATTACACAGTCGGGCAACGCAAAGGGTTAAACATTTCGGCAGACCGTCGTTTGTATGTGGGCGAGATTTGTCCCGCAGATAACACGGTATGTTTGTGCGACCGAGCCGATTTGTTGCGTACACAAGCGACTGTCGATGAGTTTCACTGGATTAACGGTGTGCCGTCGGTGAGTTCGTTCCGTTGTCAGGTGAAGATAAGGTACAACCAACAAGAACAACCAGCGACGGTAACCGTATTGAGTGCGGACCGAGTGGTGATTCAATTCGACGAACCGCAACGAGCGGTAACACCGGGGCAAGCGGCGGTATTGTACCAAGGCGAGATTGTTTTGGGTGGTGGTGTGATTGTTAAAGACGCAACTCGGTAAAAGTTGCCGTGAAGTTGTGTGGTGTGTTAAACTGCGGTGTGCATTTGAAGATACAGTGTGAATATGTCGGGACGAAGTATGCCGGATTCCAAACACAAATCGGGCAACGTACCATTCAAAACGAGTTAGAAAAAGCTATCTCACGGTACTTTGCGACACCCGTTAAAGTGGTGGGCAGTGGGCGTACCGATGCTGGTGTGCATGCGGTTGGGCAAGTTGTTTCTTGTTTATGTCCCCGACCCGACGTTAAGCTTTATCAATTTTTGTTGGGTGTAAATAGTTATTTGCCTGCCGACATTGCGGTAACAGCGGCGGAGCTTTTGCCAAAGTTTAATGCTCGCAGTGATGCCAAAGCCAAGACCTACATTTATAAGTGTTATGTTTCGGCAACACGCCACCCGCACTACGACGTTGACCACTGGCAACTTTACAAAGCCGTTGACATTGACCGCTTGCGAGAACAAGCCAAACTTTTGGAAGGCACACACGACTTCACTGCTTTTTGTGCCGAGTTACGTGATAAGAGTCCGCTCCGTACGATTTACAGTTTAGACGTGCAAACACCGACCCCCAACGAGATTTGGTTTGTTATCCGTGGTAACGGCTTTTTACACAACATGGTACGCATTATTGTCGGCACGTTATTAAGCGGAAAAAATGTTGCCGACGTTTTGGCTTCCCGAGACCGTCGCCGAGCAGGTAAAACAGCACCTGCCAAAGGTTTAACGTTGCAAAGTGTCGAATATTAACGGTTGAAGTTTTTTAGGTCTTGTGCTATGATTTTTTTTGCAAACGGGGCGTAGCGTAGTGGTATCTTGTCAACACGGTTGCCAGATACCTAGTGATGCAGTCCGTGTTTCGGGGCGTAGCGTAGTGGTATCGCGCAAGTCTGGGGGACTTGAGGTCGTGGGTTCAATTCCCGCCGCTCCGACCAGAAAAGAACGAACTTTAGTCTACTAATTAAAGCTCGTTCTTTTGTTATTTTAGGGCATTTTTCGGGCAACATACGGCAAAATCGAGGAAGAACAAAGCAAATTAGGCACTGAGGCGGTCGAGGAGACTGTTGTAATGCCATTTTTATTGACAGGAGCAGTAAAAAAGTGGTGTACTTTTTGTCATTTTTTGTGATATAATGTATTTAATCTGGATAGTATAAAAAAAGGGGATACAAGTATGATTAAGATAATAGTAAAGAAACCTGGAGTAATGCCCGAAATAGTAGAAATAGAAGGGATGAGTGAAATCAACAAAATTATAGGAAATGTTGATGAACAAGGTAATGGATGGAATTATGCAAGCAGCGATATAAGGATGCAAATAGGTCCTGGTATTGATGAATATTGCAAAGCTGATGCAATTAATAATTTTAATTTCGAACAAAATCTATGGAATCATTTTGATAGTGCAGTCTTATTTGGAAACATTATTTTTGCAGGATGGGATTCTTCTAAGATGAAAGTTTGTTCATTAACAGATGATCAAATTAAATACTGTTTTGATTATATAGCTTCAAAGGAAATGAAATAAATATAAGTTGCAAATTGTAATCAAATGGTTACTTTTGGTCGTTTCTTACCTCACCATATACACCTTTTAGTCGTTCTTGGGCAATTTAAGTGGTTGACAAATGAGTAAAAATTGTTGATACTATGAATAGTTGAGCAATTATGCAACTATAATATACACAGGAGGCAAGACAATGACCAAACAAGCAAACCTTGATTGTGATGTAATTCATGAAGCTTTGGTGGCGGATACTCGTCAAAAGATGAAACCCGAAACCGATTATGTCAATTTAGCGATGTTGTTTAAGATGTTTGATGACCGCACTCGTGTCATGATTTTGCACGCCTTGCAACAGAACGAAATGTGCGTGTGCGACCTTGCGGTTTTGTTGGGCAAAACTAAGTCGGCAATCTCACATCAATTAAAAGCATTACGTCTTGCGAACTTAGTCAAATCACGTCGTGAAGGACAAGTGATTTATTATTCCTTAGCCGACGACCACGTTAAGTCAATTATTGATTTGGGTTTTAGTCATTTGTACGAATAATCTCAAATTTTTTTTGGTTAAATAGTTGAGCGATTGAGCAATTATCAAATTAAGTAAGGAGTTAGATTTGTTATGGGAAAAGCGTTAAAGCATGACTGTATTGGTTGCCCGCATTGTTGTCGGGAACACCAGCACGAACACAGCTGGCAAAACATCTTGCGTTTGATATGCGGGGTGGTGCTTTTTGCGGTGGGAATTTTACTGGGCGAAGTTTGGCAGGTTGCTTTGCCGGTGCGGTTAGTGTTTTTGCTTGCTAGCTATTTGGTACTCGGTGGCGACGTGCTGTGGCATGCTTGCCGAAACATTGTCAAAGGACGGGTGTTCGATGAAAACTTTTTAATGAGTTTGTCGACGTTAGGTGCGTTTGCTTTGGGTGAATTTTACGAAGCCGTTGCCGTAATGTTGCTGTACCAAGTTGGCGAATCGTTTCAAGCTCGGGCGGTGCAACGTTCCCGCCAAGCCATCACGAACTTGATGGATATTCGTCCCGACACCGTAACCGTTTTGAAAGATCATGTTCCGCAAGTTGTTCCGCCACAAGCAGTTGCCGTTGGTGATGTTATCATGGTAAAAGCGGGCGAAAAAATTCCGCTCGATGGCGTAGTTTTGACCGGGCAGTCTTTACTGGATACCAAAGCTTTGACGGGCGAATCTTTGCCCCGTGCCGTGCAGGTGGGCGATGAAGTCTTTTCAGGTTGTGTGAATCAAAGCGGTGTGCTTACTTTACGGGTTACCAAATTGTATGGCGAATCGACAGTTGCTCAAATTATTGAGCTGGTTGAACACGCCGTGCAACGGAAAGCACCGACCGAAAATTTCATTACGAAGTTTGCTCGCTATTATACGCCAGTGGTGGTTTTGTTAGCCGTGTTAGTGGCAGTAATTCCACCGTTGTTTTGCCACGGTGTTTGGGCAGAGTGGTTGCACCGTGCGTTAGTCTTTTTGGTTGTTTCTTGTCCTTGTGCTTTGGTTATTTCCGTGCCACTTGCTTTCTTTGTTGGGATTGCCAGTTCTGCCAAGCAAGGCGTTTTGATTAAGGGCAGTAATTATTTGGAAGCGTTACAACAGCTTAAAACGGTGGTGTTCGATAAGACGGGAACATTGACGCAAGGGAATTGCCAAGTTACTGCGGTTTTACCAGCGACGGGTTACAGCGAACAACAGGTTTTGTCTTACGCCGTGCAAGCCGAACGTTACAGTCAACACCCGTTAGCCAAATGTATTCTTGCCAGTTGTGAACCAACGGTAGCCACGACCGAGTTGACGGACTACCAAGAAATTTTTGGGCAAGGTGTACGAGCTGTGGGTGAGCAAACGATTTTGGTGGGCAATGCCGAGTTGATGCAATCACAGGGTGTTGATTATCAAGCGTGCCAACAAGCAGGGACAAAAGTCTACGTGGCGGTGGACGGTGTTTATGTCGGTTGTCTTTTGATTAACGACCGTTTGCGTGCGGACAGCCAACAAGCAATTACCGCCCTGAAACAAATGGGCGTGCAGAAGATTGTCATGCTCACGGGCGACGACCGTCAAGTCGGGCAAGCTGTGGCACAGCGACTGGGGATTGATGAAGTTCATGCCGAATTGTTGCCACACGCCAAAGTAGCACAGTTAGAACGTTTGTTGTCGACTGTTCAAGGCGGAAAAGTTGCTTACGTCGGCGACGGGATTAACGACGCACCTGTGTTGGCTCGTGCCGATGTTGGCATTGCGATGGGTGGTTTAGGCAGTGATGCGACGCTTGAATTTGCCGACGTCGTGTTAATGACGGACGAACCGATTCGTTTGGTGCGTGCGATTCAAGTTGCGAAAAAGACTAAACGCATTATTTGGCAAAACATTATTTTTGCGTTAGCGGTGAAAGTCATCTTTATGATGTGCGGTTTGTTGGGGGTTGGCAATTTGTGGCTCGCTGTCTTCGGCGATGTCGGGGTAACGTTACTCACGGTGGTGAATACGTTACGATTATTGCGGACGAAAAAACAGCAGTAAATTTACTCTTGTGAATTTTGCAAAATAATTCTATAATAATTCACTGTGGCTTATTGGGAAGTATTTTGTGAAGCTTTGATTGACAGTACAAAAGCACTGCCGATTTTGTTGGCAGTTTATTTCTTAATCGAGTTTATTGAATACAAGTGGGCAAACAAATTGCAAAATAATCACTTGCTCCGTGGCAAAGCAAGTCCTGTGTTGGGTGCTTTGGTTGGCTCTGTTCCGCAGTGTGGTTTCTCTGTGGTGGCAACCGACTTGTTTGCTCATGGTATGATTCCCGTTGGGGCGTTGTTGTCAATTTTTGTTGCGACTAATGACGAAGCTTTGCCGTTGTTGTTGACACACCCGGAAAATTGGTTGTCCATTGTTGTGTTGATTGTTGCCAAAATCGTGATTGCAATTTTGGTCGGCTATTTGGCAAATTTGACTTATCGTTTAATGTTCCGTCGCTCGGCGGTCATGCCCGTGGATACGGAAAAAGCCGTCGTCGAAAATCATGACTTGCATGACGGTTGCTGTCATCACAGTGTTGACAGTAAACATTTTAATTGGAAACACCCGTTATTGCATAGTTTGAAAATTTGGGCTTTTATTTTCGTCGTCAGTTTCTTGTTCGGTTGTATTGCTGATGTTTGGATTGGCCATGAACGCATGATGGATTTCTTGGGTGGCAGTCTTTGGTTGCAACCAGTGTTAGCGATTATGATTGGCTTGTTCCCGAACTGTGCCGCCAGTGTTGTGTTGACGGAATTTTACTTGATGGGTGGTTTGCGTTTCGGTGCTTTGTTGGCAGGTTTGTGTGTGAACGCAGGTTTAGGTATTATTTTCTTATTGCGTCAAAAACAAATGTGGCGTGAAAAAATCTTCGTCATCGTTTGGTTGATTGCGGTTAGTTTGTTGGTTGGTTATGGTTTTTTGTGGTTAACCTTTTAATTTTCCAAAGTTAATTTTTGTTTGTTAAGATTCTTTTGATAAAGCTTATTCATGACAAAGTAAGTTGCGTTAGCAACAATGCTGATACCGATAACACCGACCAGCAGTAAGACACAAGTGTAAGTAAATTGACCAGCGGACAAACGCAAGTTTTCCATTAAGTTAATATCGGCATAAAGTACGTTGGTGTAATTTTCGTGGAAGATGTGAGCACCCGCAATGGTACAGAAGAAGAAAATCGTGTGGAAAATAACGGAACGAATTACGTGTTGGCGGTTAGGGTGGTAAACGTTAAGCATGACAAGCCATACCGAGTAAGCCATTACGCCAACGTGATAAACAAAAGTGTGGAAGTGGTTGAAAGAACCTAAGATGTCGGTTGTTGCACTGTGCAAAATCATACGTGGAGCAATGAGCAATAAGATACTTACCAAAATGCCCCCGTTAAGACTGCAAGCGTACATGGTTTGACGAATACCGCCCCGACTAAACAAAGCGACACCGTACCAGACTAAGAAATAACTGCAAAAGTGGAGTGGAATATGCCATGGATTCCAGTCGCCATAAATAATGTGATAAACTTGTTTAACGACTTCTAAAATTAACAAGCTACCAGCCACGACCATGAGTGGTATGTGGCGGACAGCTTCGGTTTTATTGCGTAAAGCGTACTTCAAAACTACGCCCAAGATTAAAATCACGAAAAGGGCTAACCATATTGCAACGAAATCTGCTTGTGTGTCGTTAATCATACGTCTACATATAGTATACGTAATTTTTTCATTTTAGGCAAGGGTCTAGACAGTTTTCTTGTTTTTTTATTTTTCGCTGGTACCGATGACTTTGCCGTCATGACTGATGACCACGAAATAGCGGTTACCATCTTCGGTTACAAAAGATACGAACCAGTAGGGTGTGTTGACGGTGCTGTTGTCGCACAAAATTTTGGTCGAGCTTTCAACTCGTTGGTCGGTGTTCAAGACTTCGTCCAGTGTTTGGCAAGCAATTTCCAAAGCGTTTTCCCAGCTGATTGCTTCGGCAGGCATGACCGATGATAAAGCAACTTCGCCGATTGTTGTGCCGTTTGCTTGGAAAGTAATGTTAATGTTAGCGTTGACATCGACAGCACTTTCTAAATCGCCAGCATAGTTGTTGCCGTACGGATTCTTTTCCAAAACCAGCGTTATCGGTGCTTGGTCATTGATTTTGATTAACGTGGTAATACAACCATTGTAAACAATCTTGTCGTTGGTTGGTTCGACGGAAAGCACGGTAAAAGCGACCGTTTGTGTGGCAATGCCGTCCGCTTGATAATCGGTTTCCCGAATCCCGCTGTACAGTTGGACGTTGCCGATGGGATTATCTGTGCCTGCTGTTTTGAGGTAGAAACGAGCTTCGGCAATGTTTTCCAGTGCCATTTGGTAGGTATCACTACGTTTGAAGTTGACGATACCAATGATGGTAACAATCCCCGCAAGGACGACAATGATACTGCCAATCCAAAACTTTTTGTTAAAAATTTTTTTGAGTTTCATAGTCCATATTTATGGACGACACGAGTTGAATATGCAAAATTTGTCGTGTTAGCATTGATGATAGGTAAATTCGATTTGTAAAATGTACGAACCGCAGTTGATTTGTAAAGTACCTGTGGGACGTTCGGCAACGCCTAAACTGTTGGTAACGTACGCGGGAGCATCGGCTTTGATGTGCAGATTGAACAAGCCCGAGTAGTGTGATGAGTTAATGGCGTAAGAATCTGTGGAATCCCAAACTTCTAAAAAGTTTTTCGCTCCGTCCAGTAGAGTGAAGGTAATGGGGTTTGCCAAAGGACGACCGTTAACTGTCCCTGTGTTGAGCATGAAAGTTTGGTTCGTTGAGATGACACAGTGGTAACCGAGCGGACCTTTACCTTGTAAGTTGGATAAGTTTTCAATTTTCAAAGCGTTGGGGGTAACTGCCGAAGTAACGAAGTTTTTTAATAGCAAACCGCCCGCAAGCAATAAAACGCCTAATGCCAAAACGACAGCAGTTATAATTTTGTACTTCTTCGTTTTGGAAGCCGTAATCCAGTCAAACTTTGGTTTGTCGCCTGTTGAAAATTTCCCCATAAGATTATATATAGTATGCTGATAAATTTGATTTTTAGCAAATAGAATATTAAAAGATGAAAGTTTTGCAACGTGATAAGTTGGTTTATGGCGTTGGTGCTTTTGGCTACGGTAGCGTGAACCAAATGCTCGGTAATTTCTTGATGTTCTTTGGTACGGGCGTTTTGGGTTTGTCGGGAACGTTAATGGGTCTGGCGATTGCGATTTCGACCGTGTGGGACGCTGTAACCGACCCGTTGGTCGGTGCTTTGTCGGATAACTACCGTGGCCGTTTGGGTAAGCGTCATACCTTTATGTTGGTCGGTTGTCTTGCCGTCGCCTTGTTGAACCTGTTGATTTGGCACATTTCACCGACATGGGGCGAACTGCGGAAGTTCTTTACCTTGTTAATTGCGTTGTTATTGATTGAAACTTTTAATACGGTGTATTCGACACCGTACTCGGCTTTGGGTTTTGATATGTGCCAAACTTACCACGAACGCACCAAAATTCAAGGTTACAAAACCGTCTTTCAATCGGCTTCGTTGTTAGTCCCGTCGTTGCTCATGGGCATTGTTTTGAATCCGCAAGCGGTTGCCACAATGGATACCGCCAGCAGTGGTTACCAAGTCATTGCTATGATTACCAGTGGTTTGTGTGTGTTGACGGGGATTGTTACAATTTTCGGCACGTTCCGTTTCCGTCATTGTGCCAGCACACCAAAACCAACAAAACTGGTGGTAAAGCAGAAAAAAGTTTCCGTGCTGGGCGAGTTCTTTGCAATTTTGGACGAACGCAACAATGTGTTTTTAATTACGGCGTACGCTGTGGCTTTGTCGTGCAGTGCGTTTTTGACCAGCTTGGGCATGCACGTTTTTACTTACACTTTTCATTTTTCGTCGTGGCAAATTTCTTTGATTATGGGGTGCTTGGTGGCGGGTGTGATTTTAGGGCAACCGCTGTGGTGTACGGTTAGTAACCGCCTTGGTAAAAAACAAACGGTGCAAACGGCTCTTTGGGTCGTGCTGTGCGGTGTTGCTTGTTTTGCCATTTTAATGACGGCTCGTCTGTTCTTGCCACATACTTGTGTTTTGTGGTTGTTGGCATTGAATATTTTGTTGATTAGTGTTGGGGTCGGGTGTATCTATTCTTTACCAATTAGTATGTTTGCGGACAACGTCAAAATGGAAAGTACCGCCATGGCAACGGGTTTCTTAACTTTCTGTACCAAATGTACCAACGCCGTCGTAACTTTTATCGTGGGATTTTTGTTGGATTTAATCGGTTTTCAAAGTGGCGTGGCAACCCAAACTTTGCAAGTGAGTACGGCACTGGGGTGGTTGTTGATTGGCGGGGTAACCGTTGCGGGCATTGTGGCGTGGTGCTTATTCGGGAAATATCAAGACAAAGTTGCCGAACCTGTGGTATCTTATCACGATGGAAAAGTTAGCACCGCACACCACACCTAGTCCCGTAATTTTACCTGCTCCGTTGGCAGGGTGGACGGATTACGGTTTTCGTCGTGTGTTAATTGAGTGTGGTGCGAACGAAGTCTGGACGGAAATGATTAACGCTACCGCTTTGGCACGTGGGAACGCCAAGACGTTAGCCATGTTGAAAACCGAACCGCACGACGGCGTGCGTCAAGTCGTTCAATTATTTGGGAAAGAACCTGCCGATTTTGTGCAGGTGATTAAGTCGGGTTTGCTCGACGCTTACGACGAAATCAATTTGAATATGGGTTGTCCTGCTCCGAAAATTGTTAAGAACCATTGCGGTTGTGCTTTAATGCGAAACTTAACACAAGCTCGCCAGTTGATTACACTTTGTCGGGAAGCGGTGCAAAACACACATCATCAATTAAGTGTGAAAATGCGTTTGGGTTGGGACCATAACATTGCGGTCGAGTTTGCTCAAATGTGTGTGTCGGCAGGTGCGGAACGCTTGATTGTTCATGGACGGTTAGGGGTAGACGGCTACCGTGGTACAGCCGACTATCAAGCGATTGCGACCGTGAAACAAGCGGTAACTGTGCCCGTGATAGCAAACGGCGACGTCCGTGATCGTGCCAGCTACGAAAAATGTTTGGCGGAAACACAAGCCGACGGTGTTATGGTGGGACGAGCTTTGTGTGGAGCTCCGTGGAAAATTAAACTTAATGACACAGTGCCAACTTACGCACGCATTGTCGAGCTAATGGAACTGCAACGTCGTCTGCATAATGCGAACCCAAGCGACTTAATTAAGCACTGGTTGTGCTACCAAAAACAAATTAAGAAATATTATCCCAACGCACCAGTTCCAACTTTATGATTGCGTTGTGTCGGGTGTTGGCGTGGTGGGCGTTGGTTCGGTGAGTACCGGTGCAACGTGCTTTTGCAATGTATAAATGTTCGGTGTTGCTTGGTAAGTGTTGCGTCGTAACAGTTTACGGGAAAGTCGGCGGTTGCCTTGGTAAGTTTCTAAATACGTGTTGACAACGTGTCCAGCTTGTCCGCTTTTGGTGAGTACTCGGTCGTAAGCGGTGGGGTGTTGGTTGTAGTCTTGGATTGTGCTTTGGGGTAAAGACTTTTCGTATTGGTCTTTGGGGGTGAGCGTTTTCACAATGTCGGTGTCTAAACGGTAAGTAATTTTGGGACCTTTATCTCGTCCGTAGATGGTTACTGTTAAACGGTGATTTTGGAAACTGGTTTCAAAGTAGACGGTTGCTCCCGTGTTATTGACAAAACGTAAGTCGGCATTGC
>JAGAOQ010000005.1 GCA_017623705.1 Clostridia bacterium
AATAATAAAAATATTAATAAGAATATTAATAACAACCAGTATACTAGTAATAACCAATATAAAAGTAATGATTTTAATAAAGACTTAAATAAAAAATTAGGTTTTGCAAATATAGAAGATATAAATCCTAATATTACATATTAGTTTAATAATTATTCTATTAATAAAAAAATAATTAACTTATTAGCTTATCTATGTAGTTTTGGTTTAAATTAAATCAATTTAAGTTTAATATCATCGATAATGTTTTTACATCGTTGCGGGGACAGTTTAAATTCTTTAGCAATCGCTAACAAATCATTTTCTGTCGGTATGTCGTTACCATTTACAGACATTTCATGTCTGGGCTTATTTGGTAGACTAGTCAAGTCGTATGCTGGCGATAAACGATAACCTTTCAATTTTTCGTCATATATGAAAGCAAAATTTTTACCATGGTCATCACTGTTCTTGTAAAAGACATTAAAGCACATACGACGATAGGCTTCGTATAAATCATTGTTTCTGTCAACACTGATTTTGTTAATAACGGCAAACAAATGACCATAATCCAAGTTGGGAATTCTGTGCGTTGTTTCTAAAAGTGCAACCAAGGAAATGACATGAACTTTACCATTAATCGTGCGGTCAAAGCGTTTTGCTCCAAAATATCCGCTACAAATTTTAGAATCAAATAATCTAAATTCATTGGTGTGAATCTCGCAGTTTCTTGCTAAGCTATTTGCCGTGTATTCTTTTTCACCAATATCCTTGGGGTCAACTGAACAAGGAAACTTTACAATCCATTCATCACCTTTGTAGATGATATGGGCTTTCGGTCTGGCACCACCACTGGAACCGCCAAGATTATAGATTGTGTCCAGATTTACTCCGTCTGTTTCATCGTTCAAAACTTTCTCAGCTTCTTTAGCTAATTCGTCTAAATCATAACCAGCAATTTTCGTTTTCAAAGCATGATTCGGTTCATACTCCAAAGCTCCTAAACCATTCTTGTTAATAATCGATAATTTCTGTAATGGTGAAAGGCGGTCAAAGTTTATACTGTTTTTGTTTAGCATTCGTCGAACAAGCAACTCACCCCAGCCATCTGGTAAAGTATCCCAAAACACACCATACAAGCCGTTAAAGGTTGGTTCATGATTAACATAAATCTCATTACTTAAGGGCAAAGAAATCGGCGAAATGGAAAAACCATTTTTTATCCATTCATCATCATACTGAAAGGCAATACTGCCATTTTTTAATTCAGCGAGGTAACCAACAATTTTACCGTTGTATTTAACATTGAGCTTTTTAACTTCTTTTATGTCCATATTAATACTCCTTAAGGTTTGTTACATTTTCTGTATTGAATAGCAAATTAAAGTCAGCAAGTGCGTTCAAAACACTGGCAATTTTCAAAAGTGAAGTAAATGATATTTCGCCTGTGTTTTCAAACCTACGGATTGAGGCATAACTAACACCAGACCTTTTTGCCATATCTTGTTGTGTAAGTTTTAGTTCTTTGCGCCTGGTTTTAACTTTTTCTACAATAGCATCTAAAACATTTTGCTCTGTAATAGTATGAACAAAATCGTTTAAGTCATATTTATTACTCATAATGCTCATATATTAGCAATAATAACCATTATCGTCAAGTATTTGCTAAAATATTAGCAATTTGCATTAAAATTATCGTAACAAATTAAAACTTGACATTTGTGTTGATTCGGTACAGACTTACGCACAAGCCAACAGAACTGAACTTTGAACAACATTTCACAATAATTAACGAAAAAGACGATATTTAACAAGAAAAAAGTATAAAACTATGACCAAAACTATGACTGATATAAAAACAACACTAAATATAGCGGTAAAACCACACAAAAACCGCTGCATACAGGGGTTTTGAGTGGGTTCATCTTCCATCGGGACTACCATTCTTTATCAAATTCAAACCTAGATTAAACAAAAATCTGCACGTTTGCGGTGTTGCAGATTTCATTTACGTAAGGGGAATAACAACAAAGCCCATTGATTTAACTAGCTTATTTTATTTCTTCGTCCAAAATTGAATAAATTGCTAAATCATGACGAACATGGTAATTATTTGCTCCGGCTTTTCTTAAAACTCCCTCTAAGGTCATACCAGCTCTTTTCATCACATTGCCACTTTTGATATTCTCGATGTCGTGTTTAGCAAAAATACGTTTTGCTATTCGCTTTTTTTTAATGTATTGAAACATACCTAAGACACATTCAGTCATAAAACCTTGACCTTGAAATTTAGGATTTAATACATAGCCGATTTCAACTTCGCCTTCATTTTTTCAAAATAATGTGGAATACCAATGGCACCAATTACTTTATGCAAGCCCTTATGCTCAATGCAATAATCTTGAACCAAAGACTTTTCTTGATATTGTTGTTGTAAATAAGCAATTCTTTCCTTAGCATCTTGCAAAGATTGATACGTTGGAAACGTTAAAAATTTAGTTACACTGTTATCACTTGCATATTCATATAAATCTTGTTCGTCTTTATTTTCCCACTGGCGAACGATTAACCGCTCAGTTTCGTAAATGACTTTCATATCAAAATGATATCGTAAAATAAAATCTTCGTCAAAATTTTTCGCCGACGATTTTTCCACTCGTCCATGCCCACTGCAAATTATAGCCACCACAAACACCATCGACATTCACAACTTCGCCGATTAAATACAAGTTCGGCACGTGTTGATGCTGTAAATTTTCATCTAGGTTGCATAAGTCGACACCACCGGCATGAACTTGATGATTATCGGCATAGCCAGTAATTTCAACCACGTAATTTTTGATTAAGTTAACTAAACTACGCAGTTCCTGTGCCGTGCTGTCTTTGGCAACCTTTTTGTCCAAAGCTAATTTTTCTAAAAGATTTTTCGCCAAACTTTTGTGCAATAAACCTTCCACAACATCTAACAAAAGATAATTAGGATTATTGGCAACACTCGCCTGCAACATTTGCAACAAAACATCGCTTTCGATGTTAGCTAACAAATCAATCACGACTTTTCCCGTCCGCAGATGATTCCTTGCTAAATGAGCCGATAAATTGAAAATTACAATTCCACTAATGCCATCTTCTTTGAACAGGATTTCCCCGACTTCGTCGAATAAACGGTCAAATTTTACCCGCACGTTACTAACCCGAACACCAGCCAATCCTTTGTTTCTTGTCGTTTTCAAGCCCACTAAACTCGGCTTAAAATCCACATAAGCCACGTGCAGTTGTTGCAAATATTGCATGCCACTATTACCGCCCGTCGCAATTACTAACTTACGACACGTAAAAGTTTGGTTTTGCGTAGCAACAGAAAACCCGTTTTGGGTTTTGGTAATTTTAAGCGGAACAGTATTAACCATTGTCGTAACATTGCGTTTTAAGCTTAATGCTTTTAACAAAATGTCCAGCACCGTATTCGCACTATTTGATAAAGGATACCGCCGACCCTCATCGTCAAAATGCGTAAAGATTCCCAAATCGGCAAAGTACTGTAACGTTTGTTTCTGGTTAAATTTAGCAAAATACTTAGCTACCAGTGGCGTATTATAAAATTTCACATCAAGATGATTATTAGTAATGTTACACTTGCCGTTACCAGTCGCTAAAATCTTTTTCCCAACCCGTTCACTTGCTTCAATTAACAAAGTTTTTTGCGACGTATTTAAGGCACACATGATGCCACTTGCTCCCGCCCCGATAATAATTACTTCATATTGTTGCATGCGATACTCCTTAAATCATAAACCTTACCCACATTCACATTGGCTTGATATTTTTCTTCACTCAATAGCTCAAAATAACAATGCTTAATTTTTACCCTTCGCAAATGATAGCGGTTATGCTTTTCGTCTTGATAAATTAACTGTTCCGTGTAACGGCAGTTTCCACAATTTGAACCATACACTTCACGGACAGGACAATGACACAGTGTCATCAACGCAGGATAGCCACTCACTAACGCACTACCGCAGTTGGTAACTTGCTGTTTTTCCAACGACCAAATGACGTTTTCACAACCCAACTGATGCAAAGTCATCGCTGTGAAATCATTATGCACATTCAAGCCCAGTCCAGCAATCGTTTTGTATTGCCTTACCCACCGCAAATGAGCATAGTTATTCGCAACAATACCGAATTGATACTGGCGTAAAATTTCGTCCAACAGTTCCAGTTCAGCTTCTGTCGACACAATCGGCAAATGCAAGTACAACAGTTGCGAATCAATCCCCTTGCGTAATAACGCCCCAACCAAATCATCAATGTAAGCCCGCTTGTAAATATTCGGTGCGATGATAATTGCAAAACCTTTCAAATTAACACCGTCTAAATCACTCGCCTTTTCAATGATGTAGTAGTTCTTTTGCGGTAAATCAAGCAATGGTTTCCCCAACTGTTTGGTTTCGACAACCTGCGGTAATTCACTGTTATATGCTTCAATTAACGCACTTTCCAACTGCTCAATTGCTTTGCGTCGTAAATCATTCAAGACCGACACCGCCACAAAAACGTTGTCCAACACACATTCCAAATGATGCAAGCGAAATTTGGTATCATTTAATTTGCTTAACTGCTTGCTCACTTGCTCCGCAGTAATTCCCGCTGTTCTGGCTGGTTCCAGTAAGTTCTCACTCACCACGGTAACCGTAACATTACCATGATTAGCAACCAATTCCGCCAGTTTACCCACTTTGGCGGAAAAATAAAAATCGACCAACAAATGTCTTTCGTAGTCAGACAGTACTTTTTCTTTACGCTCACTTTTCAATAAAAACACATCACAACCCGCCGGTATCTTTTGCTTGGAAAAGATTTCCACACGCCCATGTCCTAAATCATTGACGTTCCCAACGCCGACACTAAATTGATTTTTTTCTTGCACGAAGCGTAAAGCATCATTTTGCCCAATCGCTTCGCTTAATTGTAAAGTGATTTTATAGATGTGCTTAAACTTTTCCGTCGCCAAAACCTTGCCGATTTTTTTACCTTGGTGATGACTAATTTTCGGGTTGAGAATGTTAAAATTGTCATACAAATAAGCTTGTTCGTTGAATTCACCCCGAGAAAATAATTCGCTAATTTTGGCTTTTTCTTGGTCAACGTGCAACGGATTAAAATTATCCAGTGCTTGCCGATAACTGCGAGTTACTTGTGCCACATAACCAGCCCGTTTCAGTCGCCCTTCCAACTTCAAACAGTCCACCCCCGCATCAGCCAACACTTTCAAGTTTTTCATCAAGCACAAATCTTTGGCGGATAAATAATATCCTTCCGCCACCATTTGCGAGCCATGATAAATTTGATAAGGCAACCGACAGAGTTGCAAGCATTTACCCCTGTTACCGCTGTTACCGTTTTTGATTGAGCTTAAATAACAGTTCCCCGAAAAAGCCACACACAAAGCACCTTGTGCAAAATATTCAATTTCCAAATTAGTGTGTTGCTTAATTAACTTAATATCCGCCAACTTGGTTTCCCGAGCCAACACCACTCGTTTGAAACCGAAGTCTGCCAAAAACTTGGCACCGCTTAAATTATGGACACCCATTTGCGTGCTAGCATGTAACACAATGTGCGGAAAGTTTGCCAACAACAACCGAGCCATACCTAAATCTTGAATAATGAAAGCATCGACATTGGCTCGTACGCAAGTCCGCACTAAATCCAAAAAGTCATTGACTTCACAATCTTTAATCAAGATGTTGATGGTTACATAAACTTTCACGTGGTAAAGATGAGCAAACTTAACAATTTCCCCGATGTTTTCCGCCGAAAAATTATCCGCCTTAATGCGAGCATTAAAAGTCTGCAATCCTAAATAGACAGCATCAGCCCCATGATAGACCGCCGCATAAAAACTTTGCAAATCACCCGCTGGTGCTAACAGTTCCATGAAGACAGCTTACCACCTAATGGCACAGCGTAAAACGTCTTGTGTAGCTTTTTTAATCGTGAACAAACGTTCGTGCGTTGCTAATTGCTTAGTTTCGCTTGGTTCAAGCTCTTGTTCGCAACTGTAAATATCCAAGCTGTCGCCCAAGAAAGATTGACTAACATAAGCAACTTGCAATTCACGTGGCACAATTCCGCCACGCCATTCTTCCAAAGTAAAAGTATTCAACAACAAGCGAATATACTCAACATTATTTGTGTGTCCCGCATAGTCAATATTACCCGTACGAATTTTCACGGTATCAACCAACTTGCCATCGCCAGTCAAAGGCGTCCATTCCATTTCGATTAAAGGACGAACAACCCGCACTTCACTACCAATCCCCACAGCGTCCAAACGGCGAATGCGTCCGCTTTCCACGTCGACAGCACAAACTTCGGTGCGAGCATATAACACAATCACACCGTCTTGATTTTTCACGCAAACGTCGACGTTCATGCGAGCCATGGATTTAGTCGAGATGAAACAACTAACTTTAACTTTTTCGTTCCACTTCACCGCTTCCAAAAATTTAACGTGGTTTTTTGAAAAGACCAACACTGCCCCGTAATCACGACGCATCTTAAAACCGTTAATGTCGATTTTGTCCAAAGTTACGGTAACGGCATCTTCCACCAACATCAAAGCCCCTAACAGGGAAAGGTAACCTCTTGGGTCGCACAAACCAGCACCAATAAATTGACTAACTGTGTATTTCATAATTTTTAACTCCACATATATTTTATCCCAAAACCAGCAAAACACAAAATTAAAAGCTAACAAAACTACAACTTATTTTGCAGTTTTATTAGCTTGCTCTTTCTTATTCGTTTTGATTTTTTTGGTAATTTTTTTCAAAGGAAATAGTTCGGTTAAATCGCCATTCTCCAAATCAAACGTACGTTTTTGCTTACGTTTCTTTTCAACACGAGTTGGTAACCCCGCCCCGTAAACTGGATTATTAGGATTATCCGTACGTTGACGAATTTCTAATTGGTTATAAGCAATTTCAATGCCACGGCGTTTGAACTCGTTAAAGACGGTTTCCGTAATATCATAGTACACCGTCCAATAGTCTTCACGGTCGCACCAGCAACGAGCAACGAACACCAAATTGTGGTCGCCCAAAGTTTTCAAACGGCAAAATGGAGCTGGGTCTAAACGAACCGCCCCGTTACTATTCATACATTCCAAAATAGTTTCTTTAACTTTCTGTACATCATTTTCGTAAGCTACTTCAAATTCAAAATTAACACGGCGAGTGTTATTGCTGTCATAGTTCGTTACGACATCGTTCAAAATTTTACTATTCGGCAAAGTAATTCGCTTGTTATCCGAAGTAATTAACGTTACGTACAAAAAGTTAATTTGAGCGATTGAACCTTCCACCCCGTTGACTTCAATGTAGTCGCCTTTCTTGAACATACCACTTGAAACAATAATGATGCCGTTTGCCACGTTGGCAATGTTGTTTTGTAGAGCCAAACCCACCGCCAAGAAAACCGCACTAAACGCCGTTACCAGCCACGTAATACCAATACCCAAAATATCTAACAACACGAACACCAAAATTAAGTACAACAAGAACTTAACAATTGCCATGATAAAACCCACCGCAATCGGTTCCATCTTAGTGCGTTTTAACATGCGTTTCAAAATGTTAACTAACAACTTTACCGCAATAATTCCACAAAATAAAACGACGAAAAAAGTAACAATGTTCCAGACATTCCCACGGAAAAAGTTTACCGTATCATTCCAAATCTTTTGCCAATCCATAACTCTATTTTACAACTTTGACAAAATTTGACAAGACCCAAAACCGCTCCAATTTTATTTCCGTGATTGACAATTTACCCTCTACTCCGTAATATCAATAGATATGAAAGTTATCTTATTTAACGGCAGTCCCCACGCACACGGTTGCACCCAGTCTGCACTAGAAGCCGTAGCGTCGACGCTCAACACACAAAACATCGAAACCGAAATCTTACACATTGGAACACAAGCCATACACGACTGTACCGCTTGTGGCGTTTGTCGCCAAGGTTCACACGCCTGCGTCTTCCAAGACGATTGCGTCAACGAGTGGTTGACCAAAGCCCAAACTGCCGATGCTTTTGTTTTCGGCAGTCCCGTCTACTACGCCCACCCGAGCGGAGCTTTATTATCCGCCATGGACCGTATGTTTTATGCAGGCAGTCAATACTTCCGCCACAAACCGGCCTGTGCAATTTTCACCGCTCGGCGAGCCGGCACGACCGCCAGCATGGACGTACTCAACAAATATTTTACCATTAACCAAATGCCCGTTGTTGCCTCAACCTACTGGAACCAAATCTACCGTTCCGCCGACGGCACAGCAACCGCCGATGCCGAAGGTTTGCAAACTTTACACCATCTCGGCAACAACTTAGCATGGTTAATGCAATGTATTGAACTCGGCAAGCACCACGGCATCACCGCCCCCAACCAAACCAAAACCGCCCACACTGGTTTTTTAAGTAAATAAGGTCAATTACGCACACTTATTTTTGTTTGCGTAATTTTTTGCGAATCGTTTGCCAGTTGTCAAAGCAATAGAACAAATAACCAATCGCCACAAAAATGACTAACAAGACAGCAATGTAAGCAATGACACCACCCCAACCTAATTCATCAACGTTCAAGAAGAAATACGGATAAACTAATCCACTTTTTACAAATAAAGAACGAACTAAAATTATAACAACATAAATTAACGGCATCACTAAACACAACAACGGGTGAAACCAACGTAATTTACCGTGTTCACAAAATACCGCCCAATGCACGACAAACATAATCGGCAAAATCACGTGCAACAACAAATTACCAATCGTCAAGAAATAATGAGCTACGGAATACTGTTTCGCCAATAAAACGTTATACACGATAAAGGTAACCAAAATCATAATCACGCACAAGAAATTAAACGTTGGAGCAACATTCACCGCCCCCGTTTCTTTGCGGTAAGCTTTTTTAGCAGTAATAAACAAAGCGACAAACATAAAGCCGATACAAATGTAATTGCTCAAATTCGTGTAATAAAGGAAAAAATCTTGATTAAAATCTTGGTCGAAATATCCCAAACTCGCAATAATGCCAATGACTGCCAAAGTGCAGAACACGACTTGATAAATGACCTGCGTTAATTTATTTTTTACCATCAATAAAGCTTATCATTAACCACCGAACTCGCCAACAATTTTTCGACGATAACCAGCAATCAATTACATTTCACGGTCAAATTCTTGATTTTGTTTTACGCCTTTCAGCAATAATTGCTTTCTTTTTTTGGCAGCTTCGGGATATTTTTGCATGTAACTTTCCAACGTTTCCCCACATTGCAGTTCCTGCTCCATAGTGTGTACTGCGGGAATTACGTATGCTTTTTGACCTTTTTCAATCAAATCCATACTTACCAACTGCAAGCATGCTTCCACGTGATTTTTTTCGTTAGACAAAAGCTTTTCATATTCATAAACACTACCGTAATTGTCTTCAAATAAACGCACGCTTTCGAGATAATCTTCGGCATTGCCCGCTGGCATATAATGTGTTAAATAGGTTTCCCCAGCTTGGGGAATCGCTTTTTCTTTCCAAGGCAATTTGGTAACATTCATCTTTTCAAAACGCACAGCATGCTCGGGATTATTAGGAATAATACCTGTTTGTTGGAAACTATCCATCGTTCGTAAGCCAAACATTTCCTTGACTGCTTTTTCAAAATCAGCTTGTTTGGCAACATCAAGCGTATTGTACACATAGCCATAATCTAATTTACTAACTTTCAGTGTGCCGTATGGTGTACGAATCCCACAGGGACGCCCTTCAATACTGTAAATTTGAATCCCGCCATTTTGAGGAATACGATAATCTTGACCATCAAAAATTTTCGTATCATTTGTTTGCTTCGTAGATTTTCGAATAATTCCATACTTGATTAAAAGTTGTTCTAATTCATATCTTAATCTTGAAATATCAGCTAAATATTCACGTTCATTAAAGTCTGGTGTTGTACCACGATAAAATTGATGAAAAGTTCTCTTTTTTTGCATTGTTAATGTTCTCCTAAAATAATCATACAACCATTAAACCTTAAAATCAACCCTTAACGGAATTTTTATCATAAAAAAGAACTCGCAACAAAATTCGAGTTCTTTTCTTGTTTAGTTGATGACACCGACTTAACGAATACCACGTTCGATAGTCATGATACGGTTGTACTTGCAAACACGTTCACCACGTACAGGTGCACCCGACTTGATAAATTCTGCGTCAGTTGCCACAGCCAAATCAGCAATGATTGTATCGCTAGTTTCACCACTACGGTGAGAAATCATAACTTTGTAATTATTGTTCTTTGCCAAAGCAATGGTTTCCAAAGTTTCGGTCAAAGTACCGATTTGGTTCAACTTAATCAAAATAGCGTTACAAGCCCCGATGTTGATACCTTTTGCCAAACGTTCTTTGTTTGTAACGAAGAAGTCATCACCCACGATTGTAATTTTGTTACCAATACGTTTGGTTAATGACGCATAGCCGTCCCAGTCATTTTGGTCTAGTGGATCTTCGATTGATTTAATGATTGGATATTTTTCCACCAAATTAGCAATGAAGTCAACATATTCACCACTTGGCAAATCTTGTTTTTCGCCTTTCATGACATAGTGTCCAGTTTCTTTATCATAAAATTCACTTGCCGCTACGTCCAAAGCAATGACAACATCTTTAACTGGTACATAACCAGCTTTTTCAATGGCAGCTTCAATCAATTCGATAGCACCAGCGATTGGACTTTCATGATCCAAACGTGGAGCAAAACCACCTTCATCACCAACCGCAGTAACCAAACCTTTGCTTGCCAAAATACTTTTCAAGGCCGCAGTAATTTCTGCTGCCATACGTACTTTATCCGCAAAAGTTTTACCACTAATTGGTTGAATCATAAATTCTTGGCAGTCAATTCCGCTATCCGCATGAGCCCCACCATTGATAATATTGAAACTTGGTACAGTTTCAACAACAGGAGCTTTACCCGCAGGCAACGCATCACGTTTACCACCAACTTGGGCAAATAAGTCCGCAATGTATTCGTAAGGTTCTTGACCTTTGTCTGCCGCAGCAGCGTAAGCACAAGCACAAGAAACACCCAAGATAGCATTTGCACCTAACTTACCTTTGTTGTTAGTGCCGTCTAAATGACATAAATCATGGTCGATTTTAACTTGTTCGCTAACATCACGCCCCACAAATTCAGGAGCAATAACTTTGTTGACATTTTCAACAGCTTTCAAAACACCTTTTCCGTTAAAGCGTTTTTTATCGCCATCACGTAATTCAACCGCTTCCCATTCTCCGGTGGAAGCACCACTCGGGACACTGGCTTGATGACCATTGACCCAAACTGTAACCGTAGGATTACCACGGCTGTCTAAAATTTCACTGGCAACGATTTTTTCAATTTTCATTTTTATATAGTCTCCTTTTAACTACAAAGACTATTATAACCGAAATCAAAAAAACCGCCAAATAAAATCTACACGTTACGGGAGTTACCCTTGACGATTACTGTCATATAACTCAACAGGAGCATTTTCCTGCGAGTGAATTAACTTAATTTTTTCCAATAAATCTTCATAACTCGGCAAGTTCTTAATGTCGTCCAAGCCAAAGCGTTTTAAGAAATTATCTGTCGTCCCGTACAACAACGGACGTCCCAAAACTTCCTTACGTCCAACAATTTCGACTAAATTACTTTGCGTCAAAATTTGGATTGCGTAATCACTACCTACCCCACGAATTTGGTCAATTTCCAAACGAGTAACAGGTTGTTTGTAAGCCACAACCGCCAAAGTTTCCAATGCCGCTTTGGTTAAATTACGTTCACGTAAAGGATTCAACACCAAACCAACTTCATTTTCGTAAGCTGGATTTGTACAAAATTGATAATTATTACGATACTTAATTAAATGGATACCGCTATCACCACTAAACTGTCCACGAACAAAATCCAAAGCAACTTCGGCTTCCTTTTTAGAAACACCTAATTTTTGGCAAAAGATTTCCACAGGTAAACCATCACCGCACGCAAATAAAATTGCCGTCATTTGATGAGCTAATTCTTGAACCCGACTGCTCGGAGCAGTTGATTCTGCACGCTTACTCTGTGTCTTACGCCCCGTATTCGGTGTCGGTAAGGTCAAAATTTCCGTCGCCAAAAGCTCCTCCTTTCACAATTTCAATCTCGCCAAAAGCTTGATCTTGTCGGCAAGCTACCAACTGTCGTTTGAGCAATTCCAAGACCGCCAAGAACGTATTGATAACTTCACTGCGAGTAATGTCATCGTCGAATAGTTGACTAAACCGTAACTGGTTAATCGTTTTCAAACGACCCACTACATCTTTAATTTTATCCGCTACGGTAAATCTGTCAAGTTTTATTGTGGTTTTTTCAACTTTGGCACTCTTTTCGCCCACCCGAGCCAAGATTGCCGTAAACGCATTAGTTAAATCGTCAAAGGTAACACCTTCCAATTTCCAGCTGGTATTAACCTTCATCACCGCTGGGGCACGGTAATAACGCCCCACATCGTCCATGACTTTCAACTGTTCACTTGCGTCCTTAAACAAAGCATATTCCGCCAAACGTTGACGCAACTGTTCTTCCTCATCAATTAACTCGGGTTTTTCTTCTTCAACTTTCGGCAAGATTTGTTTGCTTTTAATTTCCACCAAGATTGCCCCGACCTCAATAAACTCACTTGCCAAATCCAAATCCAAAGTCGGCAACTCGGTTAAATATTTCATGTACTGCGAAGTCATTTCGCCTAAACGTACGGTTTTAATATCTAATTTATGTTCCCGCACTAACTGCAACAACAAATCAATCGGTCCATCAAAATCAGTAAGATGAACCTTTACGTCCTCGCTAGCACGTTGAATTAACCCCATCTATTTTTAGATTAAAGAAACATCTGCCAAAAGTCAAGAAATAAACCGCATAACCAGTTTTGCATAATGCCTAAAACATCAGTGAAATAAATCACCACCACCAAGATAATTAGCGTAATAATACGATTTTGACGCATGAAATTCACGTACGCACTGTTTGGAGCTAAACTTTGCACCAGGTTAAACCCGTCAAACGGAGCAATCGGCAACACATTAAACGTCGCAAAAACCAAATTGAACAGCATGATGTAAATAAAAAGATTTTCCCAAACGGACTTGCCCGCCAATAAGACGTAAAAGAATGACGCCACGAAAGCTAACAACAAATTGACGGCAATGCCCGCCAACGAAACTAAAATACACCCTTTCTTTTGGTTCTTAAAGTTTTGTGGGTTAATCGGCACAGGCATCGCCCACCCAAAACCAAAAAGCAAGAAGCAAACCGTACCTAACCCGTCTAAATGTTTCGCAGGATTCAAACTCAACCGCCCCGCAAATTTAGCCGACGGGTCGCCACACCACAAAGCCACTAACCCGTGAGCCACTTCATGCAAAATCAAAGCCGACAACATTGCAATCACGTAAAAAGCGAGCAACGTCAACGTTTCATAAAAGCTACCACCCGATTGAATCAACCCTAACATAGCAAGAAACCTTATTCAGCCCCAGCACCTTGACTTTCTAACAAGTCTTTAATGTAGTCGCTATTTTGAACTGCCCCTAACAGAGTTTCGACCGCAGATTTGAATTGTTCATCGCTAATCGGTTCGCCAGCATATTCGTCATTGAAGTAGTTTTTCAAAGTATCCATACTGTCGTTGACTTCTGTGTCAACATTGCCTTCTGCGTCGCCAAAGATATCACTTACCACGCCGTCGTCAATTTGATTCAAGACGTCGTTCAAGTTATCTTTAACGGTTTCGCCAACTTCTGGCAAGTTAATAACTGTATCCACAATCGAGCAAACTGTCTCTGCATCAAGTTCGTTTTCAACTGCGTCCAAGATTTTGGCAATGTCTTCCGTTCCCAAAGCTTCATCGCCATTTTCCAAGCTTTCCATCAAATCGCTAATGACTTGATTATTCATCAAGTTAGCCGCACTCACTAAGCCGTGGAAAGTATCACTCCATTCGCTACGTTCAGCCGTAACCAAATCAACAACCATTGTCAACAATTCGTTTTCTTCTTCACTGTTCATTTCCGTCAAACGGTCAGTGATGAAGCTTTCAATCGGAGCAAATTTATGCAATGTTTCATACAATACGTCCAAGATGTTATCCAAATTTTGGAACTTAACTTCATCGTAAGACTTACCGCCGAATTCGTCAACATGAGCAGAATAATAATCTTCCGTCATCATCAAGTTTTCCACGATGTCCATAATTGCTTGCATTGCCAAATTGTCATCGTCAATCATCTTCGCAATCTCGTCGACCAAGTTTTGGTTATCACGAACCACGTCAGCCCAATCGAGCAAGAGATTACCCAACTTTTCCCAGTTGCCTTCGACGTCATTTTTGGTGAAAGCTTGTTCGCCCAAGAACAACTTAGCCAAATCGTAAATTAAAGTTTTGGTTTCCTCACCAATGCTAATATTATCATCAAGTAAATTACTGTACACGATTAAGTTGTCCATGTCGGCTAAACCGAGCATTTGTACCAACGAGAATTGTTTTAACTTATCCCCGACAGCACTAATGATTGGTGTGTCGACCGAATAGTTATTTTGAGCGACCGCCAAGCGAGCCGTAATAACTTCCAAATAGTTACGCCAGTCGAGATTGTCTTGCGAACAAACCCCCGCTACTGTATTAACAGTGCCATTGTAATTGATTTGATAAGTGCTTAACATTTCCGCCAAATCGAGCAAGCACAAAAGGTCATTGCGAATCAAGTCTAACTTTTGGTCAGCAATCCTGTTGACGATTGCCCGCAAACCTTTGGTAAATTCCAAGTTGTTGTTCGCCCCAGTCACGACTACACGTTCGGTAACGCATTGTTCCGCCAAGTTGCCGTAGATACTATCGACATAAATGTCCGTACCAGCCAACAGTTCTTCATTTTCGCCGAACGGAGTATTGAAAATTTCGTCCAAGTCGGCTAAAATCCAATCCGCCAAATTCAAAATTTCCAAATCGAAAACTTTGTTTACCATACGACGCAAGACTTGATAATCTTTGGCGTTGAGTTGAGCAAAATTACGTGTTTCAAAAACATCGGCAACTTTATCGAAAACCACTTCCGCCGATTGAGTATCGACATACAATTCCCAAGCGGTGTTAATGTCTTTCAAAAGATTGATTTTGGTTGTATCGTCAATGCGAACCGTGAGTTGATATTCAAAAGCTTTGTCAGACAAAAATTGTAAACCCGAATACTTCATGACTTGATGATACAAAGTC
This sequence comes from Clostridia bacterium, assembly GCA_017623705.1. Classification (GTDB taxonomy): domain Bacteria; phylum Bacillota; class Clostridia; order Christensenellales; family UBA1242; genus RGIG8050. The sequence continues at coordinate 15,337 of JAGAOQ010000005.1, forward strand.
AACGAGCCGTCAATTTTACTCATGACCGCACCCAAGTCGATTTCTTCGCCGTCTTCGTTAGCAATGGTTAATTGTGGTTCCACGGACTCGACGCCTTCGGTTGCTTGATATTGTACCGCTTGATGCATCACGCCCAACACACCATTGATGGGAAACATAAAGAACACGAACAGAGCAATTCCCTGCACGATACCGACCAGCAAGCCCCCCATGGCATGTTTTGGGTATTTGTTACCATTACGATCACGTTTAGGAGCAATGAACGCCGCCAAAATACTGTACAAAATCCAAGAAACGAATTTCAAGACCATGTAAAGCACGATAAACAAAATGAGATTGACCACAGCCAAAACCATTGCCAAAGCGAACTCGCTAATGTAAGCACTAAACGGAGCAATATAGCTACCGAATTGGTCTTGCAAAACAACAACTAACTCATCGCTTGCATATTGCACCCATTCGTTTGGTGTACGCCCGACGATTTGCACATCAATCGCCAAAATAGCGTTAATGATGACGGGCGTTAAAAAGAATACCGCCAACAACAAACCGACGAAGATTACCAACCGCAAGGCACTGCGTTTGAACCCCCGAGCCATACCCGTGAGCATACCGAACAAGACAAAGACCGCCAAAATGCCGAGCATCGTAATCGACGCATACGGCAAAATCTTATCCAAAATTTCCATCACTTCTATTATACACTTATTTACCTACTTCTTGCAATAAATTTAGTAAAAAACCTTTCCCCCACAATCGCCAAACCTCGACAAAAAAAATGGCTTGCCCCGCAAACCATTTTCACTCACCGCTTACTGTTTATTCTTGTTCAAGACGTAATTTTCTCTTTCATACGAATAATAGACATTGGTGCCGTCTGTCCAAATATATTTTCCTAACATATTATTACAGCCCCACCATTCTTTTTTTATCCAGCTCTGTGTTGCTTTGTCATATAAGTATTGTTTTGAACCATCAGAATAATAAATATTATCACCGTCCGTCCAAACATTGTTACCATAAAAACTAGTTAAACCCGTCCATGTCGTCTTTTGCCATGCATTATTTGCACCTAACATATATTGG
>JAGAOQ010000006.1 GCA_017623705.1 Clostridia bacterium
CCTGGAGACACAACAAATGCAGGTAACATTCAAGATTTACCAGAAAATAAAATTGATGACGTTTCTAAATATTAAACAAAAAAAAGGCTTAATCATAAGCCTTTTTTAATATTAAATAGACCCCCTGAATAAATAAGAAAAGGTAATAGAAATTTTAAAGTTAATTTTTATTGTGGTGTTTCCGCCGTGGCTCGAACACGGGACCCTCGCCTTAGAAGGGCGATGCTCTATCCAACTGAGCTACGGAAACGTTAATATAGCATACCACAAACGTAGAATTTGTAAAGTGGCAGAAAACAATTCTCGACCATAAGATAAATAATGAAAACTATCAACGCACAAGAATTAGCTACATTAACCCGCAACGGAAAAGCGGTCATTGAATTTTATGGTATCGGCTGTTTGAACTGTCAAATCATGCAACCCATTCTAAAAGATTTAGCAACTGCTTTCCCCAACATCAACTTTTACCAAGTCAACATTACCAATGAACCCGAACTCATCAAGAAGTACCAAATCAATTCGTTGCCGACGATTTTACTCTTTCGCCACGGTCAATTTTTGACTTCAATCATCGGCGTCAAACACCCACAAACCTTAAAGCGTATCATCGACCAATACTTAAATTACGCCTAACAACAACGGCTGAATTTGTTGCCCTGTCAAAGCTTTCGCCACCGTGGGCAAGATTTGTTCAAAATCGCAAATGCAAGAATATGGTTTCGCAATCGGTTGGTCTTGACGGAACGGGACAAAATAATAATTTCTGCGGTTCAATAATTCGCCGATGTTTTTTGCGTTGCTCGACAAAGCATCATTCGTAGCCAAACCGATTACGCAAGGTTTATTATTCCGCAACAAAGCTTTCACTGCCATTAAAACGCACGTATCCGTAATTCCATGTGTCAACTTCGCCAAAGTGTTTCCCGTCGCTGGAAAGACAATACTGCCCTTTAATTGCGTCATACTCGACAAACGTTCCGCACCCGCAATCGTTGTAACAATCTCATGCCCTGTCAATCGGCGTATCTCACTTTGCAAAGTCAAATTATCCATAAAGCGATTCGGGACATTGGCATTAGGCGAAACTACGGGGAAAATTTCATAATGCTCAACCAACTTTGCCAACACGTCCAACATCTTGGCAAAACTGCACGCACTGCCAGTAATACATAAAGCTAACGCTGGCTTTGCGTGTGCCGTCAAATAACGTTGAATACAATCAAATACCGCAGTCCCTGCTTCCCGTGGATAAAACTTCCCTGGCAAACCCGGTAACACTTTATAGTCATAATCGGCTTGATTTACGCCACGCCAATCAAAACCAAATGGTGCTGACGCTAAATCGTAAATCTTTTGCTTGTTCCGTCCTTGCTCCCAATTTGACACTTGAATCAAACTGCACGGAATCGTATTGACAATAATGGAAAAATTTTGGAACGGTGCGTCTTTGAAATACGCCAAGTTACCATACTTCTTTTTTAACTCGGGCATTTTGTGCCAATTAAAATTCAAGATAGCAATTTTCCAATCGTGGAACACTTCTTCTAACGCCGTTGTTAATTTACCATAACCACAAATTAAAATTTTTTTGTTCTTGCCTTGATAACTCTTGTCAACGATTTGGCGAAACGCTTTTGCCGTCAACTGGTTATTTGCTTTGATAAATTCTGCGTCTTCGTTCAAACTGACATAAGTTACACCCGCAGGCACATTATCTATCGTTGGCTGATACCCAAAAACCAAACTGCCTTGAATTACTGTTCGCCAAAATTTTTCGTCAACAGTTACTCTCGGTTCAAGATAATAAATTCCTTTTTGTACCGATGACTGGTCGTTAAAGTCTAATGCTTGGTAACCTTGCTGTGTGAATAATTTTTTTAACTCCGCAACTCGCATATCCGTACTGCTTTGGTTGTACCTAAAAACATATTCCATAATTATGAATATGATATAATTGTGGAAATAGTCAAATTTGGTGGATTTTCAATGGCAACACCGACAACAATTAAAATGTGCCGTGAAATTATATTAAGCAATCGCCACGTACAAGCTGTCGTGGTTTCTGCCCCTGGCAAGTATGATATTTATCAAACTAAGGTTACTGACGACTTAATCGAATACACAAAAGGCGTTCCCGTTTTGGACAGTATCATAAATCGCTTTGCTCAACTGGCACATGACTTATTAACGGAACAGCAATATTTAGAATTTACACAAACTCTGCAAGCAACGAAACAAGCAATCGACACGTGCAACAACGATTACGACTTTATCGTTTCTCGGGGCGAATATTTATCGGCTAAATTATTTGCGTTATATCTCGGTTATCAATTCGTCGACGCACAAGATATTTTAATCATTAACCCTGACGCAACAATCGATTTAGAAGCAACTAAAAAACAAATTAAACTACATCACCTGAAACAAAAACTGCCGTTCGTTATGGGTGGCTTTTACGGACAACGTAACGGCAAAACCGCACTGTTTACCCGGGGCGGTAGCGACTATACCGGTGCAATCTTAGCTGTATTACTCCGTGCCAGCATTTATAAGAACTATTCGGACACCTTTGGCATACAAACAGCTAATCCACGTTTGATTCATGGTACACAAACTATCCCGTGCCTAGACTTTGAATCGCTGGACATTTTAACGCACAACGGTGCTGGTATTATTCACGAAAACGTAGCCAAACTGCTCGGCACTTACCGAGTTCCCTTGCGTGTTGATAACACTTTTGAACCGCATCAATTCTTCACCGAAGTTCACAGTCCACGCTGTCGACATTGCCAACACAATTTCTTCTGCGTTACCAATAAAGACAACCGCATCATAGTTGTTACGAGAAAACATAACAGCCCCGTAACTGTACACGTTATCAACAGCACAGCTCAAACGTTAATCGAAGACATGCAAAAGTTACATCTTGCGTTATTGAAAAAATTATAAAACGTATTTATGCAAATCAATCTTCTTAATTAGTTGTTTCATATTCTTTTCAACAAAAGCTTTATCAACTACGACAACTTCTTTTTCTTTCGATTTCTTGCTACCTGCATTGAACAATATATCTTCAAGTAAATGTTCCATGATTGAATGCAAGCGACGTGCACCTAAATTTTCGTTCGTCTCATTTTCGTTTTCTGCCAACTCCGCCAACAACATCAACGCATCATTTTCAAATTTCAATTCAACATTATCTACTGCCAACAATTCTTGATATTGTTTCGTGATAGCATTATACGGTTGCGTTAAAATATTATAAAAATCTTCTTTATTCAATGAATTTAATTCGACACGCACAGGGAAACGACCTTGCAATTCGGGAATCAAATCATCAATCTTACTAATATGGAAAGCACCTGCTGCAATAAACAAAATGTAATCAGTTTTTACCATACCATATTTTGTTTGCACAGTACAACCTTCAACGATTGGCAAAATATCTCGTTGTACACCTTCACGACTAACTTCTGGCCCATGACCACTGCCACCTGTCGAGCCAATCTTATCAATTTCGTCAATAAAGATAATACCTTTTTGTTCTGCCAAAGCAATACCTTCGGCGTTGATAACATCTTTATCAATTAACTTGCTACATTCTTCTTCGGTAAACAACTCACGAGCCGCACTAACAGTCATTGATTTCTTTTTCGTTTGTTTTGGGAAAATACCCGCAACCTTATCAAAAATTGTACCAATTTCAATTCCTACACCCATTCCCATTGGCACATCAACAACTGGCTTCATTTCACGCACTACATCGAACTCAATCATGAAGTTTTCCAACTTACCATCACGATATTCATTCAATGATTGTTCATACAATAAATTCTCAGCTATATCAGTAACTTTCTTTTTCTTTTCAGCAACAATCGCATTAACGATACGTTTTTCTACGATTACTTCGGCTTTCTTTTTAACTTCGGCATATTTTGTATCACGAGTCATGCGAATTGCAACTTCAACCAAATCACGAATCATACTTTCCACATCACGGCCAACATAACCGACTTCGGTATATTTAGTTGCTTCAACCTTAATAAAAGGTGCACCAACAAGTTTTGACAACCTGCGAGCAATTTCAGTTTTACCAACACCGGTTGGACCTTTCATAATAATGTTCTTTGGTGTAATTTCATCAGCCACCGCCTTAGGTAACTGAGAACGACGATAACGATTACGCAAAGCGATTGCTACCATTCTTTTAGCTTCTTTTTGACCGATAACATAACGATCAAGTTGTTCAACAATATCTTTTGGAAAAATGTCCATAAATTGAAACCTCCTAGTAATGACAATATTGTAATATATTTTACAAAATTCCGCAATTATTATATCATTGAAGTGACTAAATAATATTTGGGGGAATGATGAACGATTTTTTTAAGCGTAATCTTGTTTGGGTAACAATACTACTCTGCATCGCAGGTGTAGTTTTATCAATTATTGGCATTCCAATCGGCAATCCAATTTTCTTTTTTGTTGGTATTATTTTAGCAATTCCAACGATTGGCTACTTAATTTACCAAGTATTTTTTGA